>MHXL01000139.1:0-12788 GCA_001824455.1 Desulfuromonadaceae bacterium GWB2_53_15 | reverse complement strand
TGAGACCTTCTCCATCATAGGTCCCTCAGGCACCGGCAAAAGTATCCTGTTGCGACACATCATTCGACTGGAAACACCTGACAGTGGGCAGATTTACGTCAACAACGAGCCGGTTTTTGCTGAAGGAAAGCGGTTGCCGCAGTCGTTCCGCAGTAGTATGGTGTTCCAGTCTTCAGCACTGTTCAATTCCCTGACTGTCGGCGAAAACGTGGGGCTCTGGCTTCGGGAACACCATATCTGCAACGAGCCGCGAATTCGCGAGATCATCGCTGAAAAACTGGCTATAGTGGGGTTGGAAGGGAGTGAGGGCTTGCGTACATCGGAGCTGTCCGGCGGTATGAAAAAACGTGTCGCCATAGCCCGTTCACTGGCAATGGAACCTGACCTGGTCCTTTATGACGAGCCGACTGCCGAGTTGGATCCGGTCACCACGGATGAACTGGCCGAAACCATTAAGTCCCTGCGGGTAAAGACCGGTAATACGACCATCATTGTCACCCACGATCTGAATTTTGCGCTTTATCTGTCAGACCGGATTGCCATGATGCACCAGGGAGAGATTGTCGAGACCGGAACCCCTGAGCAGATCAGGGCAAGCAGCAATCCAATCGTCAAACGATTCATTCGCACGACAACCAAGGGTATTCAAGGGGCTTAAGGAGTGACAATGCGCGTTATCACAGCAGTTTCATTCATTGCCTTGCTGTTCATCAGCGGATGTGCCGATCTGAAAGAATCGCGGCCATTGCTTCCGGTTGCGGAGTACGAGAAGATGATCGTCGGCCGCCTGGACGCTGACTATGTTGGGACAGACAACTGTGTTGCCAAGTGTCACAAACACGACAAAATCACCGACTACTTCCGGCGCAGTGTCCATGGCGAGCAGATCAAGGTGGGAACCGGCCTGCCACTGGTCAATTGCGAATCATGTCACGGCCCGGGCAGTCTGGCCATTGAGAAGATCGAAGAGAACAAACAACTCTATGGTGACAAGGGTGATAAATGCGACACTACCAAGCTTCTTGATTATAAGCTTCTGCCACCCCAGGCGCAGTCCCTGATCTGCCTCAGATGCCACTCGGCTGCATCAACACCATCGCTGGCCTATTGGCATTCCAGTGTTCATGCGCTGAACGATCTGAGTTGCTTTAGCTGCCATACACTGCACGAAGGGCCGCAGCAGCGGGTCAGTAACGACAAGATGGCTGAGCTCTGCTATGGCTGCCATCCGGATGTCAAGGCTCAGTTCAGCCTCTTTTCACACCACCCGATACGGGAGAAGAAGATGAGCTGTTTTGATTGCCATGACCCCCACGGTTCGTCGCAATCCAAACTGCTCAAGGGGGTGACCCAACGAGATACCTGCACCCGTTGCCATATGGAAAAGAGCGGGCCGTTTGTTTACGAGCATGGCGACGTTATGGAAAACTGCACAAACTGTCATACCCCCCATGGTTCAGTGAACCGAAGATTACTAAGTTCAGCCATGCCGTTTCTCTGTATACAATGCCATAACCCGGGACATTATAGCGCTGTTTTGAGTTCTGGTGCGAAGCCGTTGTTTGCCAACCGATGCACTGACTGCCACACTGCCATCCACGGTTCCGACACCCCCGACAACCGTGGATACGGTGTATTGGGGAAATAGCCATGGCACGATACGAATTGAAGCCAAGCACTCGGACATGCTGTTTCATCTTTTTGTCTCTGCTACTGCTGGTCATAATGAGCGCTTCCCCTGCGTTATGCGACGTTGAAGATCTGCTAGAGGCGGAGTCGGAAGAGGAAACACAGGATTTCTCAAAGGAGGGGCTCAAACCGCTGACTTCCGTCTCGCTGCAGACCGGTTACCGGTTTGTAACACCGGATGGCCCCATGGCGGCGGCTTCTCCGTATGGTCGCCTGAAATCAGGCGTAACGGGAGGATTTTCTGCAGCCAGTCTAGGCTCGGACTTGAAACTTTCGGTGGATGGACTTTTCCTCCATGAGGACGACTATAAAAGCGAAATGGTTTTCGATTACGCCGGGCTCGTGCGTTTTCATGCCGCAAGCGATGCATTGTGGCACAATCTGCTGCGCGAACAGATAACCCCTGGGACACTAACTCTTGTGGAACGGGATACCGGTCGCGAGTATGGCATACGCACTGCCACAACCCAGGCTGAAACCCGTATCAAGCTCGGTAACAATCCGTTTCATGTCAATGTTGGATATTGGGAACTGACCAGACAGGGATACGAGCAACACCGGTTTTCCGATGTTTATTTCGGGCCCGGCGCGAGTTCCATGATTAGCGATGCAGCGCGGGTTGACCGAGTTACGCGTGAAGGTACGGTAGGGCTCGACGCTCACCTGGGTCTGTTTGATATCTCATACGGATTTCTTATTCGGGATTTTTCAAATGAGGCTGCCGATTCACGCAACATTTTCACCAATACCGCTGGCGGCGCCCTTGCTGTCGGATCAGCTCAGGCTTTTTCCACAATCCCCAACAGCCGGGTCACCTCCCATACCATCAAGCTGTTTACGGACCTTAGCGGAGGTCTGGTAGGCAGCGCGGCTTACACCTTGACCCAGCGGGAAAATACCGGGGGGCATGGCGATGCCGTGCCCTCAAGCAGGCCGGCTGACACCATTCAAAATTATGCCGGAGATCTGAGCTATACGCCTTTCAAAGAACTCTCCTTTGCTCTCAAATACCGTCATCAGCAGATCGACCGGGACTCTCCGATAACGGTGAATTACCCCTACTCGCAGATACCGGCGGTTGGGGTCATCCCCGGCGTTTACACTGCCACAACGGGAATTCTCCTGGTTCGTCCGTCAACCGATACGGTCAAAGACACACTGATGTTTTCATCCATTTATCGTCCTGATCCAAAGATGATCTACCGCCTGGAATACCTCGCCGTCCTGGAATCGCGGGATAACGTCTGGGACTTCCGGTCAGCGTCAAAACCGACGGCGATTCATTCAGACAGCCGACAGACCCACACCGGCAAAGCGGCTTTTTTCTGGAAGCCCTATGCCGGTGTAAAGCTGAATGCCTCCTACAGCTACGCTGCCAGCGACAACCCGGCCTATGGTTCCTCCTTTTCAGACCGCCATATCGGTAATCTTCTGCTGACCTACACGAACAGCGGAAAATGGGGTTTGACCGGTAGCTATCTTGCCCAGTTTGAGAGCGGAGAGAGCATCGCCTCAACGGTGTTGCCGGCTCCTGTTGCCACGTATGCCCTGCCCCGTGAGAGTCGCAACAATTCGGCCAACGCCAGTTTCTGGTTCAGTCCTCTAGAGCGATTGACCGTCACTACCAGCTATTCATACCTGGAATCCGATGTCGACCAGACAATACTTTTTACGAACAATCCATCGGCAGCCAATGCGGATCCATTGACAGCGACAAATTATCACGTATCTTCCCATGTCTACGGGATTGATGCTGTGTATGCCACAATGGAACAATTAGATCTCTCACTGGCCTTCCAGCAGGTTCTGTCAATTTCACGATTTGCGGTTCCAACACGATCCTACCCGCTAACGTTTCCCGGAACCTATACCACCGATGGCATTACCGACCTGACCCGTCTTGACACCACCGAGACAGGTGTTTCGGCGCGCGCCGACTGGCGTATTACCGCGCTGCTTGGCTGCGCACTGGATTACAGCTTCAGGTTGTACGATTCCGGCAACAGTGCCTATGACGGCTCTGTTCACACGACCATGCTTAACCTCAAGGCAAGGTGGTGAGCAATCTTATGAATATTGTAATGTTATACATAACTGCATTGCTCGCTCTGATCGCGATGTGCTCTTCATACCCCTGCCATGCTGCCGATAAGGTCATCGCAGCCATTATGAGCAGTGACCAGCCGCGCTACCGAGAGGCGCACTCGGCTTTTGTAAAGTCGCTGGCCACGCATGGATACACGCAGTCAAACACCGAGATCATCCTTCAGGCCCCCAACCCTGATCAGCTCTCCTGGTCCAACACAATTCGCAAGTTCAATGCTTACCAACCGGACCTGATCGTGGCCTATGGCGCTCCGGCCGCAATGCTGGCCATGAAAGAGGCTAGTAAGGGTATTCCGGTGATGGCGATCGATATCTATGCCGCCGAACAACCTGCACGAGGCACCTGTGGCGTCAGTTCCCGCGTGCCGATGGTTACCCTGATCAAAACGCTCCAGGATATCCGTCCCTACCGCAGGATCGGTGTCATCTACAATAGCCGCGAGTCAGGTTCCAAGCGTCAACTGGAAGATGTGAAGAAGTATGCCGGCCAGCATGGCTCGGTTATCGTTGAGGCCAATGTTGCCTCCGTTGCCGCCTTGGACAACGCTCTTGCAACGTTATTGGACAAAGTGGATGCGATTGTAGTCACCGAAAGTGGTATCGTATATCGACAGTTCGAGCGCATCATTTCCAGGGCCCGAACCCATAAAATTCCGGTGGTTTCTACCATGCCTGATGCTGCAGAAAAAGGCGCCCTGATCTCTTTGGAGATCGATCCCCAGGAACAGGGAAGGTTGGGAGCTGAGCTTGCCGCCCGGATTCTGCAAGGCGCACGGACTGAAAGCCTCTCGCTCATTTATCCACGGCGAATAGACTTGATTGTCAATCTCCGGTTCGCCCGTGAGATGGGGCTGGTAATACCGTTCCCGGTGCTGGATAGCGCCACGCGGATACTGAAATAGTAATGATGTCTGAATGTTATAACCTTTGGATCTGGCTCTGCCGCATGTCATGCGGTTTTTTTGTTTTTGGCAACGGTAAAATCGGCTATAGTCTTCTTCATGGGCAGAATATTACTAATAGACGATGACCGTGGTTTTACGGATTTCCTGTCTAGCTATATCCGGGAGACTTACCCGTTATTGCAGGTGGAAATCTGCAATAGTCCTGTTGCCGGACTGCAACGTATCAAGGCTGGCGGTTACGACCTGATGCTGATCGATCTGGAAATGCCGACCATGGACGGACTCAAAGTATTGAGTTTTGCCACCCAGACCGGTATGGACAAGAACCGGATTGTGATCCTTTCAGGGCGTGACGCCGATACTCTGCATGAACTCTGTCCCATGGGGACCTGCCTGGCGGTACTCAACAAGTTCGAGGCGCGCCAAAAGGTGGTGCTCGACATGATTTTCAACTCCCTCCACAAAAAGGTCGGCGGCACCTAACCATTATGGATGACCTCCTCAAAACCCTGGCGGTCCAGGTCGTCATCGTCGTTCTGTTGCGACGTAAGGTCTCCATGGCTGCTGTCATGCCCATCGGTGCATTGTTGCTGGGCATACTGTATCTCACCCCGCCCCGTGATTTTCTCAACGCCACGATTCGTGCATTTATTGCCCCCAAATCCCTGGATATGACCCTGACCCTGATGCTGACCATGGTGATGGAAAATATTCTGCGTACTACCGGCATGCTTAAACGGATGGTATCCTCGCTCTCGGCTGCGATGCCCGACCGCCGTGTGGTTATGGCCGCCATGCCCGCCATGATCGGGATGCTCCCCTCGCCGGGAGGCGCCGTGTTTTCGGCGCCCATGGTCAATGAGGCTGCCGGCGGCGCTAACATCAAGGCCGAACAGATGGCAATGATCAACTACTGGTATCGTCACATCTGGGAGTACATATCGCCGCTCTACCCCGGCATTATCCTGGCAGCAGGCATTACCGGACTATCGACCCAGACGCTGTTTATTGCCAATCTGCCCTTTGCTTTATCCATGATTGTCTGGGGAATTTTCTTCTGTTTCCGGGGAATAGGACGACAACAGACCCCGCCGGCAGAAGCCGGCAGAGGCAGGCAGTTCCTGATCTTTCTGGCCATGGTGTCGCCAATCCTGCTGGCGCTGCTGATGGTGGTAGTTTTCCGGGTCAACCCGGCCCTGTCTCTTGGCGGCGCTGTGCTGGTGCTTTACCTGGTTCAACGTTACACCCCGGTCATGATCATGAAAAATCTGCGTGAGAGCGTTTCCGTCAAGGCTCTCTTCCTGGTTATAGGTATCATGATCTTTCAGGAGGTTCTGCGGGTGACCGGAGCGCTGGATGGTATCTCAACTTTCTTTGCATCCTCGGGGTTACCGGTACATCTCGTCCTGATTCTGATTCCCTTTGTGGCAGGTGTTATGACCGGGCTTACCGTCGGGTATGTCGGGATCACCTTCCCGTTGCTGTTGCCCCTGATGGGTGTTGCCACACCTTCACCCGGTCTTGTGGCTTTGGCCTTTGCATCCGGGTTTGCCGGAGTGATGCTCTCACCGGTGCACCTGTGCTACGTACTTACCTGTGAGTATTTCCAGGTTGACATTGCCAGGGTATACAAACGCCTGTTCATGCCTTCTGCGCTTGTATTGGCATCTGCCGTTATCCCCTTGTATGCGTATTAAGTCTGTTTATAAAGGTTAAACGGCCCAAATCAGGGTTGCAAAAAAAGTGACGTGGTATAGAATGAAATGGCTTCATCCTTAGCGAGCAGCTGCCGGTTGGCAGCTGGTTCAACTGTACTACAATCCCCTGAAGGAGGCGCATTATGCTGAAAAGGATCTTTTGCCTGGCAACGACTGCTATGGTGGCACTTGTGCTAAGTGGATGCCTGGTTGCCGAGAGCAGATTTCTCAAAAAGGTGGAGGAAGCAGATAACCTGACCAGGGAACTTACTGACCTGAAACAGAAGCATGAAAAGCTGACTGCCGAGAATACGGCGTTGCAGAAGGAGCATGACAAACTGAAGTCGGAAGCATCCGCTTTGGGTAGGACCAAGGAGGAGCTCACGAAGGATAAGGCCGAGTTGGAGCAGGTGCTGGCTGCCAAATCCGACACTCTTTCCCGGAACATCAGCGATCTGCGCCAAAAGGTTTCTGACCTTGAAGCTGAGAACAAAAAGCTGAAGGACGATATCGTTACGTTGCAGAAGGTCAAGGAAGAGAAGGTCAAAGAAGTAAGCGGTACCTATGAGCAGCTTCTGGAGAACATGAAGAGCGAGATCGCCCAAGGGCAGGTGACTATTTCGGAGCTCAAGGGGAAACTGACCGTGAACATGGAAGCGGCCATCCTCTTTGATTCCGGCAAGGCCGATGTCAAGGAGGACGGGCTGGTAATTCTGCAGAAGATGGTCGATACCCTCAAGGCGGTCAAGGACAAGGCAATCCGTATTGAAGGACACACCGATAACGTCCAGATCTCCGGAGCCCTGACACGGGTCTTCCCGACCAACTGGGAGCTTTCCGCTGCGCGGGCGATCAATGTGACAAAATATCTGCAGCAGCAGGGTCTGGATGCCGCGATCCTCTCTGCCACGGCCTTTGGTGAGTACAAACCGGTAGCCGATAACACGACAAAGGAAGGGCGTGCCAAGAACCGGCGCATTGAGATCACGCTGGTGGCAAAGGACTGATGGCAAAAAAGAAACAGCAAGCCAATCCACCGAAACAACAGGAGTTTCACGCCACCCCCTTCAGCGCCTTGAAGGGGGTGGCTGTGTCTCTGCCGCAGCCATTGTTAACGGAGCCAGTTCAAGCTCCACCACCTCCAGCTATTGACGAGGATGATACGGATCTGTTCCTGCAGGCCATGGGCAGTGTCATTCAATTGGATGGCTCGCACAAGCAGCCGAAACCTTCAACGCCGGGTCGAAAACCAGAGCGAACACCGGCAGTGGCTCCGCGACGGGAAAAAGTTGAGCAAGCCGAAATTGAAGTTTTTTCGCAGGCCATCGGGCAGCTCAAGCTGGATGTGGCCTTTGCCGACAAATTTCCCGAGGATGATGAACTCAAGCCGCTGGGCGCCAACCGATTGCGCCAGCTTAAAAAAGGGATAATCCGCCTTGATCGCCAACTCGACCTGCATGGGCTGACGCGCGAGGAAGCACTGGAGGCATTGCCGCGTTTCCTGCGCAATGCCCGTGTCCACGGGGAAAAGGCGGTGCTTGTCATCACCGGCAAAGGGAATAACTCGCCAGCTGAGCCGGTGCTGCAGCAGGCAGTGGCCGCCTGGCTGCGTGAAGCCGGCAAGGACATGGTGGCGGAATTTGATTCTGCTCCGCGCGAGATGGGCGGTAGCGGGGCCTTTGTGGTTTTTTTGAAAGGATAAGGGCTGAATAATCTAAGCTTGAAATGCAAAAAAGCCTTGGAAAACTTCCCAAGGCTTTTTTGCATTTCAATTCAAAAATAGTAATCAAATAATTAGAAATGGCCCGGATGACAGGCATGACACGATGGCCCAAAGGCCCCGGAGTTAGCCAACAGATCTGTCCCATGGCAACTGGCAACGGCACAGGTCGCGTTGGTGTTGGCATTCACGTAATTTGCGTGACTTGTGAAGCCACTGGTTGCAAGTGTGAAATCTTCCGGATGTTTGGAGGTTGGGTTAACATGGCAACTGGTGCACAATTTCTGCTGAGCGGCTCCTCCGGCAGCATGACAGGCTGCGGTGGTGCAGCTTGCCGGATTGACGGAATTCTTATGCCCGATAATAATCGAGCTGGTGTCGCCGGCGGTGTTCTTGCCCCAGGACAGCGGGTGGGCCGAGTCGGCACCGCCTAAATGACACTGGGAGGTACAGTCCACTTTGGATATGCCACCCGTAAAGTCGCTGCCATGGCACTCGGTACAATTCTCAATATGTGCCAGGGCTTCGGTTTTGTGGGTGGACAGCTTCCATGTGGCAGGGTCAACATGCTTGAATGTAGCAGGATCGAACGTGGCTTGTGAATTCCTGTCACCACAGCCGGACAGTGCAGACAGTGACAGCAGCAATCCAAGCGCCAGAGATGTTATTCTTATCTGTGACATCTTTTGCACCCCTCGTTGTTTTGTCTTCCGTGGCACTTGACGCAGGAAGCAGGGTTGATTTTACCGTCGATCTTATGCTGGCTTAAATAATCACCACGGTGCGGAAGATTGTGTTCGACCAGATCCTTGAATTTGTCGCTAGGCTTGATCTCTTCCTTGTGAGCATGGCAGTCGGCGCAGAAGGATTCCTGGTGACAGGAAGCGCAGGCCGCTTTTGAGCTGGCATAGAATTTATGTTTGCTGTAGAAATCCGGGGCTTTGTGATTGAGTGCGCCCCACGAATCGGTGTGGCATTCAGTACAATTGGGCAACCCTGTTACCGCTTCGGGGTGCACCCTGGCGATGCTGTTGGTGTTGGCACAGGCGTAAAGAAGGCTTGCCACCAGTGGGAGCGTTATTAAAAATAGCAGTTTGGTGTATTTCACTTCGACCTCCCTTCAGCAGCGCGCTGTGTGTCAAATGCATAGGTGAGTTTGAGAAGCCCCTTCACCTCATTTTCAAAATCTGGATTCTTTGAATAATCGACATCAGCCCTGATCTTCAGTTTCTCATTGAATTTGTATGAAGCAGCGCCGGCAACGGTATAAGCATTTTTTTCGCCGTTGATTCTGCTGTCATAGTTCAGATCGATGAAATCAAGGGTTAAGTTGAGATTTGAGATCTTTTTCGAGGCATATACTCGATACTCGTAGAAATTCAACTTGTCGGTATTTCCATCCATACGGTGCACTGAAAAACCGGCTGCAAACGAGTCCGGGAGCGAATAGGTTGCCTTGCCGCCAAAGTAGTTGGCGTTCTTGGCGATATCGTAGTTGTAGTTTTTGAAGTCCGCGCCCAAAGTGAGGTTTTTTATGGGGGAGTAGTCAACGTTTCCCCCAAAGGTCTTAACGTTTTCACGCCGATCGATGTTTCCAACAAGGTAGCTCAGGGCACTTGTGGTAACGCGATAGAAGTAGTCCTGATAGCTGATGTAGGAGTAATCTGCTCCGATGCGCAGGCTGTCAAGGGGGATGAGCGAGACAGCATAGGCATGCTCCATCCAGCCGTTGGTGGCAGAGTTATATGCGGACCGGCCGGTAATGTCCAGCTGTTTGAGCGGATGCACCCACACATCTAGCCCCTCTTCTTCGCGGTATACGCCACCGTCTTCATCGAATGATCTCAAGGCGCTGAGGCCTACGGTATAGTATTTGTTGATGCTGTGGGTAACCCTGCCGCCGAAGATAAAATCATCTGCCTTGAGGTTCGGTTCGTTCGGTTCGGTTACAACCGGCGAACCGACATAGGCAGCAGCTCCGAAGCCTGCAGCAAAGTCGTTGCGGGTATAAAGCCCGTCAAGACGTTGAACTCCAACCCCTTCGACTACAAATTGACGTCCGGCGTTGAACAGGAAGTTGTTTTTTGCTCCCTGAAAGCTGATGAAACCGTACTGCAGGTCAGCGTCGGTGTCGCGGTCACGCGCCGATTTGTCGCCCAGGTCACCCCGTGCCCAACCGCCGATGTGCAGCGATGTGGCGCTTCCATCCTTTTCTGAGCTTACGGCAGAAAGCCGCAGATATTCGTAGACCGGATAAAGATCTTTTTTGTCCAGCGATTGCCCCATACGGAAGATTGTGTCGGATTGTCCAAATACGGTTGTTTCTGCCAGGGCCGGCGCCGCGGACAGCAGTGCGCCGGTAGCGGCGAGGCAGCCGGCTGTTTTCAGTATGCGTGGCAGGGTGTGCCAGGACTTATTTGTTTGATTTATTTTCAAGTTTTCCTCCTTTCCGGACATTCATCACTTAAAACCCTTTGCCATGGTTGTACTTACTGGACCATGGAGTGAATATCAAAAATTACCCATGGTTTTTATTCCGGGACACGCAAGCGTGTCCCGGAATCAGGTTGAGTGGCATTACTTGATTTATTCAGCTACTACAGAGAAACGGTGAACATTGAAGAGTGCATTCGGCCCGGTGGTGCCGTGGCAGGTTACACAAGCTTCAGCAGCCGGATCAGCCTGGCTGCGCGGTACATTGACCGAACCGCCCATCTGCTTGAAATGAGCTACGGCACTCGGCCTGCTGTGGCATGCCTTACAGGTGGCCGTGAACGGGCTGTTGACCAGGTCCTGTGCGTTCGGCAAGCTCGTGCGGTCTGCGTTAACCTTAGTTACGTTGTTGCCAACGCCGACTGCGGTTTGCAGAGTGATAGCAGGATCGCTCACTACACCAGTAGTTGAAACAGTAGCTGCGGTAGATGTTGTCACCTGGGTACTGGACTGTACGCCGGCCGGGATGCTGACGTAGGTGGCTTTGGTATTGTCAATGGCCGGATTGGTGGCGCTTGTGGGGATGTCCTTGTGACATGCCCTGCAGTCCTTCAGGACGCCTACGAATGTCACGCCCTGGAAATTGTACTCAAAATCGCCGCTGGTGGTCCTGTCGCGGACAAACCGCAATGGGCTTCCCACAACCAAGGAGGTGCTGCCGGCATGAACACCGTGAATCATATCCTTGAAGTTGTTGGACGCCTCGGGGAACGTGGTTGGGTCGAGGCCGGGGAAGGAAACATTCAAGGCAGTGATTGCATTCTTGGCGCCCTGGCTGATGGAGCCGGTGAAGTTAGGTGCGGCGACTGTGCCGAGGAAATTGACCACAGTTGTCAAAGAAGTCGTAACCGGGTTCCCCAGAATGAATGTCATCAGCGACTGCTGTGCTCCGCGACCGCTTGAACTCAGGTTTGGAACATGGCAGAGGGCGCAGATGGATTGACCAACCGTGCCCAAACCGGCAACGCGGCTACCGCCGTGGCCGATGAACCATTCATGGCATTTGCCGCATTTGTTTGAATCGATGACTTCACGACGCACTGCATCGCCGGTCACTTCTTTGACCACTGAAAGGGCGGTGCGGGAAGTATTTGCAGCGATACCGCCCGTGCCGGCAGACTGAGTGAAAGATCCCTGCATGCCGACGGCACGCAAGGTTGCCCCGACCGGGAAGGCAGAGGCTGAAGGAACCACCATGGTATAGAAACCTTGCGCATCGGGTGCCGTGGTGCCGTTCGTGATGGTGGTGGGAATGGATGCGGTTATGGGCTGGGCAGCTTTCACGCCCAGGTTGTTCCAATCCGCGCCATTCGTGGCCGCGGCCTGGTTGGCTGACTCCTGGAAGTAGGCCAGCAGGAAGCTGGGGCCGCTGCTAAAGCCTGCCAGCGGAAACACCACGTTGGTCTTGGCTGCGGTAAGCGACCCGGTATTCTGCTGGATCCTGAATGTGATGGACAGGTCATTGGTGAGCGGATCCACGGCGGCGCTGGCAATCTCATAGAAGAAGTTGACCAGGCCAGCCGGAACGAACGGGTTGTTGGGGGTGGCGTTTGTCGATGCGTGGACGTCTTCCACCTTTACGAAACCATTTACAACACCATGGCAGCCCACGCAGGCAGAGTCATCGGCTTGAGCCACATGCGCAACACCGCCGACCTTGGCATTGGCGCCGGTAGCGAAGTTGATGTTGTCATGGCAGGCGCCGCAGGACTTACGGCTCGGGGTTTCTTTCCAGTTATTGGCCTGGGGGGCCAGGGCCAGTTCACCGGTGCTATCACCCTTGTGGCACTGGCGGCAGTTATCAACACCCTTTGGATAAACTATGTCATTGAACAAGACACCTGCATAGTTGTAATTGGTTTTGGTCAGCTTGCTGCCCATATGGATCTTGTGGATCATGGTGACAAAGTCGCCGGACACCTCGCCATCGGCAACATAGGTTGATGCTGAAGTAACATTGCCGCTGGCGTCCTTCACGATCGGAATAAAGGCGCTCGCGGTGGATGTTGAGGGTGTACGTCCATTGGCGCGCTGAGCAGTATGGCACATCATGCAGTATTTCACGTCGCCGCGTCCGCCATGGGGGGTGGTGACACCGATCTTGCCATGGCACTCGTTACAGGCATCGGTGGTGGTCATGTCACGCTGCTCAGTCGGGGCAACATCGGGTGTTGCAGG
>MHXL01000138.1:253-7093 GCA_001824455.1 Desulfuromonadaceae bacterium GWB2_53_15 | reverse complement strand
GCCAAGATTATCGGCGACCATCCGAAGTTCCGTATCGCCAAGCAGATTGCGCTCTCCCATCATGAACGATGGGATGGGAGCGGCTATCCGTTCGGCTATTCCGGAGATCGGATTCCTCTTGAGGGGAGAATCATGAATATCGCCGACCAGTATGACGCCTTGAGGAATGCGCGGGTCTACAAACCGGCCCTCGACCATGCCACGACGGTGAGAATCCTCACCTGTGGAGATGGAAGGACCATGCCGCAGCATTTCGACCCGCAGGTGTTGAAGGCCTTCATGGCAAGTGCATCTCTGTTTGAGGAGGTGTATGAAAAATTTACCGAAAATTCCAGGTTGGCAGAGCGGGAAAACAACTATTCAGTAGCTCCTGGGGGCGTAGGCGTCTTGCCTGCGTTTCAAACAGGTGCATCGCTTGAATAGACTATGAAGTCAAAAGCATATTCGAGCATATACCCGCCCGAAACACGGGCAGGATGCCCGCGCTCCTGAAACCAAGAAGGATAAATATAGTATGAAATTCCGGCCATCCACACGGAACAGTACGTATCTTCGCATCTTTGTCGTCGCGATTATTCTGACGATTGCCGCCGGCTGGCTTCTCACCGATTTTCTCGGCCGGGTTGCGGAAAAAGGATTCAAGGCGGGGGTTGATCGGGAGGCTAACCTGCTGCCGTTCGGCAGCGATGGCTGGACGCTCGTATTCATGGATGACCCCGGTATAGTTTCAAGCTATCGCTTGTTCGGTGTCATACTCACCATTGTGTTTGGTCTGCTGCTCCTGTTTTTCTTCAAGGTACTGCTATACAAAAACAAGTCGCTTCAGGCGGCCAGAGATCTGCTCAAGTCCAGGGATGACTGGAAACGGACCTTCGACACGGTGCCGGACCTCATAGCGATCATTGATTCCAATTACTGCATCACAAGCATGAACAGGGCCATGGCGGAGCGCTTGGGCATATCCGGGAAGGAGGCGGTCGGCAGGCGCTGTTATGAACTGCTGCATGGCTCCCATGAGCCGTTCCCTTCCTGCCCGCATCAAAGAATGCTTGACTCGGGGAGAATCGAATCAGAGTCCCTGTTTGAAAAGAACCTGAACGGCTATTTTATCGTCACAGCAGCTCCGATCCTGGCTGAAGACGGCACATTTGAGTCGTCCGTCCATGTGATGCACAACATCACCGAAATGAAACGACTCAGCGAAGAAGTCAACAGAATCAGCAATCTGGAATCAATCGGCCTCTTGTCCGGAGGCTTGGCTCACGACTTCAACAATGTACTGAACATTATTTACGGAAATATTACCTTTGCCAAGATGCTCGCCGATGGCAACACAGCTATTGTCGAGCCGCTCACGGACGCGGAAGAAGCCTGTGAACGCGCCAAGGAGCTTGGCATCCGTCTACAGGGCTTTTCGCAGGGGAACGCTCTGGTCAAGGAATCGATAAAGCTTCCTATTATCATTGAGGAAGCCGCAGGAACTGCATTCAAGGATTCACAGATCTCGCACACCATATCCGCAGCAGTGGACGTTCTTCCATTAGAAGCAGACCCACGTCAGATCAGGCAGATGTTTGATAATCTGCTGACCAATGCAAAAGATGCGATGTCCGAGGGCGGGACAGTCAAGATCGCTGTCGATAATTACGTTGTCGATGGTAAGAATGTGTTGCCACTCGGATCAGGCAGCCATGTCTGTATTTCAATTCAGGACAGCGGAAAAGGTATCCCGGAGGAGAATCTCCCGAAAATCTTTGATCCCTATTTTTCGACCAAGGATAGCTACAGCCAAAGAGGAATGGGGCTTGGGCTCTCGATCTGCCATGCCATTCTGAAGAGGCACAACGGACATATTTCCGTAGAATCCACATTGGGAATCGGCACCAGACTTAGTCTGTATCTGCCGGCTTCCGTGGCAGAAATACGGCCTACGACCGAAGGATGATCATGAAATGACAAACGAGACGTACAAAATTCTTATAGTCGATGATGAAGAGCCGAATAGAAAGCTGCTGTCCCGCTTGTTGTTGTGTGATCAGTACACACTGTACACCGCCGGAAACGGAAAAGAGGCGTTGGAACTGGCTAAACTGATAGGCCCTGATCTGGTTCTGCTCGACGTATTGATGCCGGAGTTTGATGGCGCCGAGACCTGCATGATCCTGAAAAGCACAGAAGGGACAAGTCATATCCCCGTGATAATGCTGACTGCCCACCCTGACAAGGATACCAAGTTACGGTGCCTCAGGGCTGGGGCCAACGATTTTCTCGCAAAACCGGTGGACAATGTCGAACTTCAATTGCGTGTAAGCAATTTACTCGAGTTCAAGAAGCATGAGGAAACGAGGAAGTGGAACGCATTGCTGGAGCAGAACCGGGCAGCTCTCGAAGAAAAAAACCGGGAGCTCGAAACTGCCCTGCAAGTGATTGAAAGAGCACAGGCTCAGATCATCCAGCAGGAGAAAATGGCCTCCATCGGCCAGATAGCTGCTGGCGTGGCCCATGAGATAAACAATCCCGTCGGGTACATCATGAGTAATCTGGGGTCGCTGCAAAAGTATTTCAGCAGATTGACAGGGTTCATCGAAATTCAGTCAGGGATGATAACCGACAAAGAGCTCCAAGGTCGCCTCGTTGAACAGAGAAAGGCAAATAAACTTGATATTGTTATTGCGGACACAGCCAACCTGATCACAGAGTCCATCGAAGGGGCAGAGCGGATCAAAAAGATTGTGCAGGACCTGAAGGGTTTTTCGCGTTCCGATGATAATAAAAGAAATCCGGCAGACATTGTAGCGGGGATTGAGAGCACATTGAACATCGTCTGGAATGAGCTGAAATACAAAGTAAATCTCAACAGGGAGTATGGGGAGATTCCCCTGACCAGGTGCAATATTGGTCAGTTGAATCAAGTGTTTATGAATATCATAGTAAACGCGTCGCATGCCATCGAACAACAGGGGAATATAACCATCAGGATCTGGCATGAGGGAGAAAACATATTTGTTTCGATCGCGGATACCGGGTGCGGAATCGAGCCGGAAAAACTGGAAAAGATCTTCGAGCCGTTTTTTACCACTAAGGAAATTGGCCTGGGGACCGGTTTGGGGCTCAGTATAGCCAACGATATTGTCAGGAAGCATAACGGCGAAATCACCGTGGCCAGCGAAAAAGGAAAAGGCACCACGTTTAACGTAAGGCTCCCGGTAATCGAGTGAATTCCGGTTAAGCAGAGGCATTCGGGGTCTGCGCCTGATGTCGGCTGCAGTGTAAATGAAAAAGGGCGATTCTGGTCGCCCTTTTTTATTTACTGGGATGGCGAAGTGATTACTTTTTTTTAGGCTGTTTGGCGATGATCAGGTCTTTGATCTTTTCGTAGACCGTATCGGGGACGATTTTGCGTGATTTGAGCTGGGCCTTGTTGGCGTAGGGGCGGCCGGCAACGATCTTGGAGGCGTAGGTGTCGCCGATGCCGGGGATGGCCTTCAGTTCAGCCTCGCTGGCGGTGTTGATATCAACGATCTTGGCCTTGGCCGCTGCCTTGGCATCGGTGACAACGCCTTTGGCACTGTTTTTGGTGCTGTTGGAAGTCGCCTTGGCGGCACCCTTCACGTCCGGAGTCTTGACGGGGACGTCGATGGCCGGGGCGAGGCTGGTGGACAGCAGCAGGGCTACGGCGCTCAGGGCAATCCTGGTAAAGCAGTTCCGCATGGTATGTACCTCCTTGATATGTGGCTATCGCCCTATCCTGTTTATCAGGGGAGGGCTGCTTAATTTCCTAACAGGTGAATGTGCGTTTGTCAACGTAGCAGCTTGTGAGAAAATCCCGGATCAGGCCAAAGGTCTGCTCCGCAAGCTCCTCATGGGGATTGTGGCCGCAGTCGGGGATCACGATCAGTTGGGAATCCCGTAATTCCCTGTGGAGCCGGTCGGCTTGCCAGGGTTTGACTACCCGGTCATGTTCGCCCCACAAGATCAAGACCGGGATGGAGAGGGTGTTGTAGCGTGCGGTCAGCTCTGCTGAACCGGGCGGGACGATCTGTCGCACCGTGCGCGCCAGGGCCCGTGCTGAGCCTTGGCGACGGTAAACGGCGGCATAACGCTCGACGAGTTGCCCGGTAATGCGTTCCTGCCGGTAGAAGACCGCCTCCAGGCCTTTGCGGGCGATTTTCTCCGGCGGCAGGGCAGACATCAGCAGCGGACCCAAAAAAGGTAGTCGCAATATGCGCATGAACCTGGGAATCTTCTGCGGGAAAACCGGGGCGTCCAGCAGGATAAGACGGGTGATGTCCGGGCAGTCCAGGGCGCAGAGCAGTCCCACCACTCCTCCCAGGGAATGGCCGATGAGGGTTACGTTGTTCAGCCCGTGGGAGCGAATATGTGCCGCTACCAGGCAAGCGTTGTGCAGGGGGGAATAGTCGTTGCCGGAGGACTTGGTTGATGAGCCATGCCCTTTCAGGTCGAGCAGGTGCAGGGTGTATATGTCGGGCGGAAAAAACGGAACTAGTTCATCCCAGGTGTGCCCCGAGGCGGCAAAACCGTGCAGCAAGACAACGCTGTGCGGCCCGGTTCCAACGATCCGGTAGCGCAACAGTTCCTCGGGGTGGTAAGCAGATGTACCCTTAGTGAGTCTGTCCGGGCCGGTCGGCTCCATTTAATGCCCTGACAGCCAGGAGCCGAGATTGGCGGCAAGTTTTAAATTGTCCGCGTCAAGGTAGCGGTTCTGGAAGATGGCGTCATCCCCGAAAATGACAAAACTTCCCGCACCAAAAGTCCCGTTGACAACCAGTCCAAAGGAGCCTATGGCATCGCCCTTGGAAAGAGAGCCATCACCATTTAGATCGACCCAGGCTTCAGGCGAGGTGCTGGCTATGATGCTGGCGGTTCCGCCGGGATCGAGCGCCCAGGCACCGTAGGCGGAAAACTGGCTGATACCCGCGAACAGGGGGCTGGCAGACAATGTATTCAGACGGAAGTTGATGTCTTTGTCGATGATGTTCCGGCGCTCGTGCAAAACGCCATTCGAGCTGTCAACATCCAGCCCGGACAGCAGCCCGGCCAGGGGCGCTCCAATGTGCAGCATGGCTGCCAGGCGGCCGCCGCTTTTCAGGAAGCGGAGTACGGCCTCGATCTCTTTCGGCTGGAGCTGTTCAAAGGGCCCGGATATGACCAGCCCGGAAACACCTAGCAGGGATTCGTCACACAGCGGAGCTTTTGTGGAACCGACCCGCGCACCCTGGGCCTTGAACGTCTCGGCCAGCCTGGATAACTGTAATTCGCCGCTGTCCTCGATCAGGAAGCGTTGGTTGTGTCCTTGGTCGAACAGAATCAGCGGAGATTCTTTCCCGAAGGATGAGGTTGCGTACAGGAGTGTGATAATCAGCACAAGGAAAAGATCGGCAGCTTTACGACTCATAAATAATACCCTCCTCTATAAACAGGACTATTTTTATCCTTTATAGTGCCGTACGGATAATAATGCAAGAATTTCTTTCCTTCATAGCCGTGGAGTGTGGTAAGTGAATGTAGCAGGCAAAACAGGAGCACAACGTCATTACAGCGAAAAGGAGAGCAGCAATGAGCCACAAAAAGCCGGAAATCAAATTCAAGTATCTGTTTAACTACGGTTATAATCCCACCTACGTCAATGGCGCCCAGGGTGGCTTTTCACCGCGCGGCGAAATGGTGATAAACTTCTATCTGGAGCGCCAACCGCTGCCCGAAGCAATCTGCCACGAGATCACACCCGAAGGGGCGATTGGTCAGGAGACCAGCGTGGAGCCGAGTGACCTCGCAAAAACCATGGTGCGTTTTATCGATACCGGCGTGGTGATGAGTCACGAGAACGCCCGTGTCTTTCATGCCTGGGTGAAAAGCTGAACGAGATGGAGCAGATGCACAAGGCACGCGCCGCCTTTGAAGCGGAACCGGCTGGCGGCCAGGCTTGATCGAGGTTAGAGGCACGCTGCACGATGCACGATGCACGATGCACGAGTTAAGGAGAGGTGGATTATGAACAGATCGGCAAATGTTTCTGTCCTGGGTGTTGTGCTTGCGATGATTGCGGCCTTGCTGGTGGTGTCTGGGCCAGTCGCAGCCTTCCCGATCCCCGAACGACTGGTGTTTGATGTGTCCTATACCGGGATTCCAGCGGGGAGGGCCGTGCAGGAGGTATCGATTGTGGGGGATGAGGTCCATATCGTCTCTACCGCGCATTCGGCCGATTGGTTGAAGCTCTTCTTCCCGGTGGATGATCGCATCGAGTCGGTGCTGATCGCGGGAACACCGCCGCTGAACATCGGCGTTCCAAGGCTTTACCGCGAACGGATCCGGGAAGGCTGGACCCGTTTTCATAAGGAGGCGACTTTTGACCGGCAGAAGCTGGAGGTGCATACCAGGGACTTCCTGAAGAAGACCGAAACGACCCAGAAGATTACCAAGCAGACCTACGACACCCTTTCCAGTTTTTTCTTCTTTCGCTCGATGCCGCTGGAGGTGGGCAAATCCTACTTTATCGAGATATTCGACTGCAAAAAGCTCTGGAATACCGAGGTGCAGGTGCTGCGGCGGGAAGAGATCGAGACTCCCTTGGGAAGATTCAAGACAGTTGTGATCAAGCCCTTACTAAAATTCGAGGGGATCTTTGCCCGGACAGGTGACATGTTCATCTGGCTTACGGATGATGAACGTCGCATTCCGGTGCAGATGAAGTCGAAGGTGAAGATCGGCAGCATCACTGCGACCCTGGTTGGTGGGAGTTACTGGCCGGAGAAGAAGTAAATGTCGGTGATCGATTCCCGGTTCGGTTCTGCTGTTGCCATGGTCTCCTTGTTTTTCCGT
>MHXL01000138.1:0-235 GCA_001824455.1 Desulfuromonadaceae bacterium GWB2_53_15 | reverse complement strand
GCTGCTCCTGCTGTTCGCAGTCGGCTTTGTGGCCGGCCTGATCGATTCGATTGCCGGAGGCGGCGGGCTGATCACCGTGCCGGTGCTGTTGGGGATCGGGTTGCCGCCCCAGGTGGCGCTGGGAACCAACAAACTTCAGTCCTCATTCGGTTCAGCCAGCGCCATGTTGCACTTTGTCCGGGCAGGAACAGTCCAGCTGAGTGACTGCCGGAGCGGTATTCTCTGGACAACGGTG
>MHXL01000137.1 GCA_001824455.1 Desulfuromonadaceae bacterium GWB2_53_15 | reverse complement strand
TAGGGCCTAAAGGAGAAGGTGGCCGAAGGCCGGATGAAGGGGGCAGAAATGCCGTATAAATCAACTCTGCCCCCTCACCCTAGCCCTCTCCATCAGGGAGAGGGGATTGTTTCGCCGCCATAGCGGGAGATTGATTCTACTCAGCAAATAAAACATCAAATGTCATTAAGCAGAGATAAGTTTCGGAGGGGGATCGGGAGGTTCGTCCTGGTGATCTGTCAGGCGGGTGTTGTGGAGAGGGGAAGATCCCTCCCGTTGGAAAGCGGGGATGCTTTCGCCGAAGTGGTACGGTAACAGTTCAAAACCGGTTGCATCCAAAAGCGCACGCTGTTTATTGCCGCCGCACGGCCAACCGCAACTCAGTACAGGTTTGCTCTCAGGCTTGTTTTTCTTGCAGCAATCGGCTGTCTGATCGTCTTCATGTCCGTGGCAGCCCTGCTGCTTCTTTTTCCAGCAGCAGCAGGTCCGGTTGGCACTATGCTCCGGTGAACAGCCGCAAATAGCGCAATCACCTGCGCATTCCCCGGTAACGGCGTGAGCGATAGTCGCAGAACGCAGGGCAAGGGGCGCCAAAGGGGTCAGGATGATCAGGGAATAGATCACGGTGAGAAGCAGGGCTGTCCGGTTTCGGGAGAGTAGTCTCATAGCGCTCACATAGGTTCAGTCATCAATTCTCGTACGCCTGGCCATCCCGCATCTCGATCAGTCGTCCACCGAGTTTGGCGAGGCCGGGGTTGTGGGTCACCATGACGATGGTGAGCCCGGCACTTTTGTTGAGTTCCTGCAGAACCTCGCCGATCTCTCCCGATCGTTTCGTGTCGAGGTTTCCGGTCGGTTCATCGGCCAGGAGGATTTCGGGCCGGTTCACGAGCGCCCGGGCAATTGCCACCCGCTGCATCTCTCCTCCGGAAATCTGCCCCGGCAGGTGGTCCATACGGTGCTCCATGCCGAGCATCCCGAGGAGCCTTTCCACCTCGCCTTCAACTCCCGGCTTGTGGTAGAAAGCGAGCGGCAGCGCAACGTTCTCGCGGACGGTGAGGGTCGGGATCAGGTAGAAGTTCTGGAAGATATAGCCGAAAACCTCCCGGCGGATTCTGGTGAGCTCCCTCTCGCCCAGGATTTTTCCGTTGCCGAAGATGCTTCTGCCGGCAAGATCGAGTTCCCCTGACGAGGGGTTGTCGAGACAGCCGAGAAGGTTGACCAGAGTTGTCTTGCCGGATCCGGAGGGACCCATGAAGGCGACAAACTCCCCCCGGCGAATCTGCAGAGTTACGCCGTCAAGTGCCTGGATCTCCTCAATTCCCCGGCGATAGACCCGTGTCAGCCCGCGCGCCGCCAATGATACTCCGTTTTCCGTCGTCATCATTCCCCCCGTATCGATTCCAGGGGACGAACCCTGCCGGCCTTCCAAGCCGGATAAATGCCGCTCAAGAGACCCACGACCACGATGACCGCCAGGGTCAGCAAGGCAAGTTTCAGGTCGATTGCCACGAGTTCTCCGCCGGGTGCATAGGGGAGAACCCGCCGGACCAGGATGTCGGAGAGCCGGGCAAAGACAAAGGCCAGGCCGATGCCTGCGACTCCGCCGCATGAGCAGAGGATGAGGGTTTCGGTCCAGACCAGAAAGAAAATGTCGCTCGGCATCGCCCCCATGGTTTTCAGGATGCCGATCTCCTGCAATCGCTCCAGAACGGACATGAGAATGGTATTCACCACACCGACCATGGCGATCAGCAGGGCGATGATCGCAATGGAGAGCACCATCACCCGGGCTGTGGCGACAAGTTTCATAATCGTCTGCTTGACCTGGGTAAAGCTCACCACCTGCACGTCCGGAAGCTGGTACAATGATGTCTCCAGCTTGGTAGTGTCCGCGTCTTTTTTTACCTTGATGCCGATGGTGGTGATCTTGTCGATTGCGGAGATCTTCTGCAGCGTCTTCAGCGGGACAAAGATCGTGCCGTCATCCTGGGTCCCGGTCCGCTCCAGAATGCCCACGACCTTGAGCTGGACATTCTTCTCGGGGACGAGGATCGGGTCCCCTACCTCCCGTTGCTCCAGTTCGGCCGCCTCGAAACCCATTACCGCCTCAAGCGCCTGTTCATCGTGGAACCAGCCTCCCTGGCGGAAACGGAAGAAGGGCTTCATGGCGGGAAAAGTGGCGGCCTCAACGCCGAAATAGCCGGCGATACCCCCGCCATCCCCTTTGTCGGGATCGAAGAATGCCTGCATGAGGATGGGGGTGACCTTGTCCACTTCAGGCCTGTTGACGATGGAATCCACCATGGACTGTTCTATGTAGCGCAGTCCGGTTCCCCCTTGCAGCATCATCGTGGCCGCTTCGTAGGGACACCCCTTGGCCATAACCATCAGCTGGTATCCCATGTTATCGATGTCGCGATTCAGGGCGGATTCATAGCCGCGATTGAAGCCGAGCAGACTCACCAGCACCCACGCCGAGAGCATGATCCCGACCAGGGTCAACAGGGTCCTCGCCTTCTTGCGCAGGAGATTTTTGTAGGCGATCTGAAACCTGCTGATCATGATTACCCCTTCGTTGAATAGAAAAATTCATCCATCAGTACAAGGTTCTTCTTCACCGCCCGCAGCACGCCGAAAAAATCGGTCGCTGCCTCGGACGCGGGATTTCCTATTGTAGCCACCTTGCCTGCGCCCTTGCAGCTGACGGTGTCGTAACGCTCAAAATCCTTCAGGGTCAGTCCGATGAATTGCTTGCCAAACTGGCGAGAGGTAAACTTTTTCCCCCACTGACCAGCTATCCTCTGGATATAGAAGGCCTTGATCCTGCCATTCATATCCAGAGAAACGAAGACTTCCAGAACGCCGAACTGCCCCTTCTGATTCACGCCGTGGATATAGCCGACTTTTTTGTCCCCTTTGTATATCTCGTAGAGCGTATAGGGAACGTCAAGCGGGGCGTAAAGAGCGGGAGCATTCCCGAGACGTGCTTCTATCTTTCGCAGCAGGGGTTCTCCGCCACGCTGTGTAAAAGAGAAGTAGCTGGTTTTATAGCTGGTTAATTCCGGGAAGAGCCTCGCCACGTCGCTGGCCGGATAGTTCAACTCGCAGTTCATGGCTGCCCTCGCCGGGACTGCCATGAAAAGGGATAGTGTGAGCGACAACACGGCAATGTTTTTCAATAATCTTGAAATTGGACTGCTGTTATCCGTAGCCATGATCTGGTCCTTTTAATGGATCACCCAGTCGCTTTTCCTGATCAGCTCTGGTTTGCTGCCTTTCGACAACTGGACGATGTAACAGCCTTTTGATGCATAACGTTGTCCGGGGCCGAAACTGAGCCGTTCGTATAACGGAACATCCAGGTCCCTGTGATTGCTGATAACATCCAGGAAATGGTCCCGGTAGAAATTCTCTTTCATTTCCGCCAATGCGTCGATCAGAACCCTGCTGAGAGGATATGAGCGTTTCAATATTCTGTTGGTTTCGTCCTCGTTGATTCTGCCCTTAATGGTAGTGCCCAGATAGAATTCTTCAAGCTGCTGCTCATCCCGGGGAAGCCGGTAGGGATGTGTTATGCAGGTAATGTCTCGAATCTGTTCCGGTAATGCTGCTATCTTCTTTCCAAGGTAACTCGAAGATATGAAGAGCGTCTCGGGCTTGCCCTTCATATTTGCGATGGACGTGAGCAATGGCAGTGCCTCCGGCCCATCCCACACAAGCAGGGTAACCGGCTGATCCTTTGCAAGCAGCTTGGCAAGAGCCTCAGGGCTGATTGACTCCCCTGGCTGCAGCCGAAGCGTTGACGGAGGGCGTTGACCCAGCGCACGCCATTCCTCCTCAAACCCTGCCGAGAGTGCCCGCCCTTCCCTTGAATTTCTGACGATTTGAACAACCGGTGGGTACTCTGTCGAGTCATCGCCGCTGCGGTTGATAAATCGAGCTGCAGCTTCACCTTCCTGGTAAAATCCCTTGGATAGATAAAAAGTGTAGGAGTTGGCATTTGAAACTACAGGAAAATCTGTTTGCGGAAAAAGACACGGTATTCGGTTCGACTCGCAGAAATCGTGAACAGGCTTCCAGTCTCCGGAGGTGATTCCACCAAGCAGGGCGAATACCGGTTCCTTGCGGTAGTACTCTTCCAGCTGTGCGGGCCAGGTTTCCGGGGCCCCCTTCAAAACCCAGCGCGACAGCGACAGAGATATATTTCGATATAGCATTCTCCACGTCTTGCTCATATGTCTGTTAAGTTTGGGATCATTGAGGCGCTTCTCATAATCCCTGGCTTGCTCATTCATCCGGGAAAAAAGCTTTTCCAGGAGAACAGCCTGCTCGTCGCGGAGGTCGGCTGGTACGTCTTCGCTGATAACCGTCGCGAATCGCAATGTCTGGCCATCAACTCCCGGGGAATCGTTAGAAGAGAGTGATTTCAGATAGGAAATCAGGATTGCCATGTCCTGATCCTGCAGCAGGTATTGCGGCATGACAGGATTGAGAACTCTCCCCGATGGATCAATGCCCTCGCGAAGTGCTGTCGCAAGGGTTTCATCGGTATATGCCGGACGTCCCGGCGGCGGCAGCTGCGGCAACTGCGGCAGCTGGTCCTTGCTCTTGCCCATGCCGCCCGACATGCTGGATACTATGCCCCTGGGCGGCTTGCGCGGGTTATACAGCGATTTGCCATTAGCCGGTGTTGTAATTACGTCACCTTCGGATGACCCGAGTCCGCTCAGCATATGGCAGCTGACACAGGTAAAGGTCGTGCCCTGGACAACGATATCACCCTTGATAACGGATTGCATCGCCTCCCCTGACGGCAGGATCCCCTCGCGATACATCCGCTGGCCCAATTGCTGGACCTCGTCGGGAGAATAGGATTTGGCGGGTGGTTGCCCGATAGCTTCCTGCAACAGGGCCGGGACAAAAAGAAATAATGCGCAGGTCAATGACGCAACGATAGCGATGGCTGACCATGTGCGGTAAGAAGTTGTGTTTCGCTCACGCACTGTTGACCTCATTTGCCTGAAGGGACTGTTGCAGAAGTAATGTTTTTCAGTTTGCTGGTGTTGCGTGTCGCCAGTTCCCTGCGTTTAGCCAGGTTTTCAGCATTCTTATCGGCATTATTTGCCGCTTCGTTGGTTTGTTGCGATGCAGTGCCGGAAGGCGCCGCAGATGGCTGAGATTTTACGGTGGATGATGCTGGTTCCGGCATTTGAGACCGGGGTTGTTCCTGATTCTGCGCAATGGTTTCTACGGTTTTTGGCTGGGCAGGTATCGCTGGAACGATAGACTCCGGTTGGGCCTTTTCATCGCCGATGCAGATTAGTTCAACATGATCCGGATATTCCACGATCTTGCAGTTGGTAAAACCAAAGGCTGCCGGATGTACGAACAGGATCAACAGGCAAGTTAAAATAATTGTTTTCATGGGGGTACTCCTTGCGATAACCGGCTTGGAATATCTTTCAAGCTGGGTAGAATCAATCTCGCCGCAATGGCGGCGAAAATAATCGCCTCCCCCTGAGGACCCATAGGGCCTAAAGGAGAGGGCTGGGGTGAGGGGGCAGAGTTGATTTATTTGGCATTTCTGCCCCCTCATCCGGCCTTCGGCCACCTTCTCCCTCAGGGAGAAGGGCTGGCAGATCAGTTCTAATCAGATTTTTTAATAAGTATGCCACCAGATGTGAATATCGCAACTTCACGCTGGCGAATAAATAAAAATTAATTAATTTACCCCGGAATAAAACACGGGGAGGGAAAGAATCCCTCCCCGCAAAACTGCATTTAGTTACGGAGTGATTATAAATACGCATCCGTCTGCTTGGTGTGAGCAGCCGGCACCTATGGCGCTATCTTGATGCTCAGCGCCTTCGTTGCCGTGCTACCGTTTGCAGCAGTTACCTTCACGGTGAAGTTGAAGGTTCCGGCGGTCGTCGGTGCGCCCCTGATGACGCCGCTGGGGTACATGGTCAGGCCGGCCGGCAG
>MHXL01000136.1 GCA_001824455.1 Desulfuromonadaceae bacterium GWB2_53_15 | reverse complement strand
CACCGCCACATGCAACATTGCAGCTGATGTCTGTGCCCAGCATGTAACCAGTCGCCGGCAGTTGGGCACTGGTCAGATATCTGGCACTAAACCCGCCCCCATTTCCATTCGGTTTGTAACGGGCCGGAGCATTGGGGCCAGTCAACAATCGCGGCACTTTGCCGCCATGGGGGACCCGGATATGACAGTCAACACATGATAAGACATGGTTCCCCGATTTTGTGTGAGCGAGTCCTCCGGCGGCCCAGGTGTGACAGTTGAAACAAAAATTACTTGATGGATATGTAGTGGTGCCGGTCCCGGCCAAAAATGTACCACCAGCGGCAGTGCCATTGGCTGCTGCAGAGGTAAACGGCCAGTTTTGGTATTTGCCGGTCAGAAGCCATTTTACGGTTGAGCCGTGTGGCCCTTGGGCCGTGGCCGAGGTGCCGGTATCCCTGCCGTGACAATCGGAGCAGGACATCACATCGCCCGCCTTCCAGCCGCCGGTCAAGGCGCCAGCTTCAAGCCGCCGAGGTGTGCCGGTTGCCGGCAAGGGCTGCACCACGGGATGGTAGGAGACATTGTTCGGGTTGAACTCCAATCCGATATTGGTCCAGCGGGCAGCACCCAGGGAGGCCGAGGTCACGTTCCAGTAACGTAGCGAATTGGTGGATGCATTGGTTACGGCATGGCATTTGAAACAGATCTCATACTCATAAGTTGCTTCATTTACCAGGCTGTAGGTGCCATTGGTCCAGGCTCCCGAATAACTGACACTTGCCCCCGGCACACCACGCTGGCTCATTGACACCTTATTGGTGTTTTTTATGATCCGGTAGACACTGCCGGCAACGGGTGCGACCCAGGTGCCAGAATACGGGGTGGTGGTGAGAGTGGTGGCGGTATTGCTGGTTATGGTTGATATAGGGGCAGTGGTAGATGGAGTTGCAGGGATTAAACTTACAAACGCCCCGACCCACTGGTTAGGGATCCATTGTTTGTTGCTGTTGACCAGGGTGGTGCTGCTGCCGCCGGTGGCGATGCCGTAGTCGCCGTGAAGTCCGTTACGGGTTGCATGCGGATTGTGGCAGTCAACACACTCGATATGCCTGTTCTGGGCAATGTAGCCCAGGGTCTCGTTTCTGGTTGAGGGCAGGTGTATCCCTGTATAGTGCTGGGTATCATGGCCGAAACCGACTGCCCCGGGATCGGCATAGCTCCATTTAACATCACCGGGTAACGTCAGGTCGCTGGGGGCATGGCTGCCGAAGTAGAATGAGGCGGTATAGCTGGTGGTATATGTGGAAGTCGTATCCAGCTCAAGATCGACAACAATCTTCTCTCCTGCGGTGAGGGTGGTGGCGGGCACGTTTACAGCAATCTGGCGCACGGCACCAGGAGCAGATGTCGTGGCAAGCTCGGTGGCGTAGGTCCCCTTGGTAATGATTGTCGCGCCCATTGTATCGGCAGGATCATTCCATTTGTAGACCATGTACCTGATCTTGGCGTTCTGGGACGTGGAGGATTCGCGGCAGTAGACGTTGATCATCCAGTTGCCGGCGGGCACCGTGGTAGTACTGTAGACCTTGGGCGAGGTGAAGGTGACCATTCGCCAGTAGTTGGTGCCGGCTGCGCTGGTTGTCTGGCTCTTGGTCTCGTAGGCAGTCGTGGTTTCCCAGGGCGACATGGAACGGCCGATCCAGGTTCCACCGGTTAAGGTATCACCGGTATTGTGCTGATTCGGCATCGACTCGGTCGGGTTCTCAGCAGCAGTAGGTTTGAAGAATAGTTTGTTGGTAGTGCTATAGGTCGGGTTTGCCACCCTGAAATCCAGATTGGCTGCGAAGATGTCCTGGGAAGCCAGGCTCATAAGGGCGACACCATAGAAGTCCTTGTTGGCAACCGCTTTGGGTGGGCCGCCACCCGGATCGGGGTCAGTAAGCAGGCTGTGACAGCGGAAACAGATCTGCTCTTCGGCTGTTTCCCCGCCAGCCGCGTCAAGTGTCCCCTGGAGTCGGCGGACGCCGCTGTTGTGGTTGCCGAACTGGTAGGTAGAGGTGGCGTTCATGAAGACGGATGTTTCATTGAGCAGGGCATTGTGGCATTTGGAGCAGTTGCCGTAGACGGTACTGTTGTCGCTCATGAATTTGGCCGCCACGTCGTACTGGTGCCCTGAAGCGGAGTACTGAGCCTGGGTAACGACCGGTGTCACGTTGGCCGGGTAGTCATTCTTGCGCCGGGTGGTATCCTTGGCCTTGGCTGTGGTATGGCAACTGATGCAGATGCCGCCGCTGCCGGATTTGATATAATCCTTGTTGCTGTAGCCGCTTGAAGCGGTCGGCGCCACGGCGATATCGGTCCGCAGGTTCCCGGCCCGTCCCAGGCTGTTGGAGCTGTTCAGGTCATTGCTGAAGATGTTGTGGTCAACATGGCACATGGTACAGCGCCGGGCATAGACATTGACCCCGGTGGAGGCGCTGCTGTAGGGGGACAACAAGGGATAACCTGCTGAATAGTTGCGCATGGCGTGGTGGAAGGTTGATGTGCTCTGCATGTCGATGTTGTGGCAGTCGATGCAGACCCCGCTGCTGTTCCACTTGACCGAACTGCTTGCACGGGTCTTGGGAGTTGGAGGGGCTGTGGTGATATCCAGACCGATCGGGTGGCAGGATACGTTGGAACAGCTGCTGCCCGTGGCGTTGTAGTTGTGGGTAAGCGTCACCTTGGTGGAGTTCATGGTATTGTCGCCGTCGCGGAAGGACGACGAGAATCCAGCGAAGACCGAGACGACGTTGTAGGCCTTATTGACATGATTTGTAGTGTTAACAATGGTGGTGTTGTTCTGGGTGGTGGCTGCATGACAGTTGAAGCACTGCATGTAGACGCCACTGAGGGCGCCGGTTCTGATGTGACTGGCGTGGGCATTTCCCTTTGGGGTGCCAGATGCATACAAAGGGGTTGCCTTGCGGAAATCCGAGCCATAGGTGGCGTTGCCGTGACAGGAGTTGCAGGCCAGCGGCCCGGCGGTGCCCCAGCTGACGGTGGTGTTGGCAGGTATCGTGCCGCTGGAAACCGAGGTGCCGTTACTGTGGCAGTAGGTGTTGGCACAGGTCGTCATGGCCGCTCCCGGGAGCTTGGAATTGAGGGTAGCGCCGCCATAAGTGGCGTTGGTATTGACCCATGCATTGAAATCGACGTCCACCTTCCGGTTGACGTGGTTGGCAACGGTCGCAATGGTCCGGCTGTTAGTCGCAGTTGCGGCATGACAGTAATCACAGGTAAAGCCGGTATAACTTTGAACGTGCTTAGCGTGGGCAGAACTGCCAACCGTCCCCATTTTGTAGGCAGCTGTGTTGTCATTGCCATGACAACTAGAGCAGGTAGCGTTGAGGTTGCTGGTCCAATTGGGAATGATGTTCGGTGCTGCTGCGGAAGGCGTGGCAGATGTGCCCTTGCTGTGGCAATAGGTATTGGTGCAGGTCCCGGTAGATGTTCCGGGCAATTTGGCCATGGGCGAGGCTGAACCGTTGTAGGTGCCGCTGACAGCAGTGGTGCTGTTGTTGAATTCTATGTTTACCTGACGATTCACATGACTGGCGTAGCTCGAAATCGTCCGGTTGGCCGACACAGTGGTCTCATGACACTTGACGCAGCCGTAGCCGTAGGTTTGAATATGTTTGACATGGGCAGAACTGCCAACCGTCCCCATCTTGAAGGCGGCATTGTTGTCGCCGCCGTGGCAGCCTGAACAGCTCGCATTAAGGATCCCCCCCCAAGTGGCAACGATATTCGGCAGTGCCGTGGATGGTGTGGTCGAGGTACCTTTGCTGTGGCAATAGGTGTTGGTGCAGTTGCCATAAGCGCTACCGGGAACCTTCGACATGGGAGAGGCACCTCCGTTGTAGGTTCCGTTCACCGCTGTGGTGCTGTTGTTGAAGGCCACATTTACCATTTTATTTACATGCTTAGTTTTGTCGTCAATTGTGGAGCCATCAACAGTTGTGACGACGTGGCATTTGCGGCAACTAAAATTATAGGTTGAGCCGTTGACATGGGCCGTATGGTCGCCGGTGGCAATGGAGCTGCCGCTTGCCGCCGTATAGTTGTGGCACGACTTGCAGCGGGTGTTGGTCACCGAGTTGGCAGTCGCCGCCCAGGAAACCGCCGTGTTGCCCGCCCCTCCCGCACCGTTGGAGTGGCAGTAGGTAGCGGTGCAGACGGTGTTGCCGTTTGACCAGGCAAAACCATTGTCTGCCGTACCTGCCGTACCAGTATAGGTATAAGTCGGCCTTTTGCCAGGAGAAGTGTAGCCGAAGAAAACCTGGGCGCGATATGGATTGCTGGCATAGCCGCTAACGTGTGAGGCCTTGCCCGAGCCCGGAAAGTGGCATGATGCGCAGCCGAAACGGTAGCTGGTAGAATTACCGCTCAGATTGCCAACAGAATAGTTGGTGTATTTCGATGGGAGAAGCGTGGTTTCTTCCACGTGAAGTTTATGGGCACTGACCGGCGTTGCCGCACCCCAGTTATTTATTCCACCACCGCCGGTGGTGCCTGCCTTGGCACTGTGGCAGGAGTTGCAGTAGGTGCCCCCTCCCCATGCCAGCGAAGCTGCAGCGCCGTGGCAGTAGGTGGTGGAGCACTTCTTCTGTACGTTATCGTATGTGCCCAATTTGTTGTTGCCGCTCAAGTTGAAAAATACATCGTGGTTTGTCCCGTCAACATGCTTGCCGGGGAAAGTGTTCCTGATAGCAGTCCCAAACTTTGTTGTCTTTTCATGGCATTCAACGCAGGCAATGGCGCTACTCGACACATGCTTGGAATGGCTGTTGGCAGTTGCGGTTGCCGCGCCGCCGTTTGTGTAATCAGGCATACCGTTGCCGGTTGAGCGACCGTGACAGGCATTGCAGGCCAATGGCCCGGCATCGGCCCATTTCGGTTTTGCATATATCTTTCCGCCATAAACACCTGGCAAACTGCCGGCAGAGACACTGCTGTTGCCGATGCTGTGGCAATAGGCGCTGTTGCAGGACTGGTTGTAACTGCTGTAGCGGCCGAACGGATTGATGCTGTCGAACTTGACCTCGCGGGATTTGTTGACGTGTAATCTGGTCCCATCAAACGAGCCCATAACCGCCGCTGTGCTGATGACTGCATAGGTTGTAGAATTGGCGTTGTGCTTGACGATACCGGCATGGCACAGGGCGCAGGCGTATGAATAGGGACTGGCGCTGCCGACATGCCTGGCATGCCGCGAGGAAGCCGGCGGAGTCGCGGCGTTGGCGCCATGACAGGTTCCGCAAGCGCCGGATGCGGAGTTACCCCAGGTCGGAGTGTAATAGCTGGGAGAAGTTGCAAGACCGTTGCTGTGACAATATACATTGTCGCAGGTGCTGTAGCCGTCCCCCGGTTTGGTTGTGCCGTTATAGCTAGCTGTGGCGCCGAAATAATCGGGCATGACTACGTTGATTCCGTAATTGGCATGGTTTTTATTAACCGGGGGATGACATAGACCAGAGTTACAACCTGCCGGGTCCAGACCGGTGCGTGTGTACGCGTGGCAGGCCACGCACCTTATGTAACTCGAGCCAGTTAATCCCATTTGATATTGAAGATGTTTCGTATGACTGCCAGATGTCAGCGGATTCCCAAGGCTGAATCCACCATGGCTGAACTGATCACCGTGACAGGTGCCGCAGTAGCCGCTGGCACTGTTCCCCCAGGTAGGACTCTGGTAGGTGGGTGGCCAGCTTCCATTTGCTCCTTGCCCGGATGAATGGCAGTAGACCGTGGTACAAGAGCCAACCGGCGAACCGGGGATCTTGGTCATCGGCGAGGTGGGAGTGGCAAGTGTGCCTTTATAGTAGCCGCTAGCTGCGCTGGAGGTGTTGTTGAAGGCGATTTCAATCTGCCCGTTG
>MHXL01000135.1:11615-11955 GCA_001824455.1 Desulfuromonadaceae bacterium GWB2_53_15 | reverse complement strand
GCAATTGCTATTTGCTTTGTACAACGTTTGCGTGAGGTGCGCAAATTCTTCGATATCGATGAGCTTATTCGAACGATTGAGGGCGACATCGTCATGACCAGGGAGATACTTTCCGGCATCAATAGTGACTTGATCAAACCTCTGCTGGATGTGCCGTTTGGGTCATGATATGAAAAAATCCTTTGATTATAAATTTTGGATGGGGATCGGCGTCAGTGTGTTTTTCATGGGACTGCTTCTCAGGAAGATCGATTTCCAGAAGTTGGCGGCGGCGCTGCAGACCATGGATTATCGTTTCCTCATTCCGGCCGTGTTGTTCACGTTTGCCAGTTATTTTTTA
>MHXL01000135.1:7992-11557 GCA_001824455.1 Desulfuromonadaceae bacterium GWB2_53_15 | reverse complement strand
TTTATCCGGCCACAATCATCGGCTACATGGCCAACAACCTCCTCCCGGCCCGTCTGGGTGAATTTGTGCGGGCTTATGTCCTGGCGCAACGGGAGGGCCTGGAAACTCCTACGGTATTTGCCTCTCTGGTAATTGACCGTCTTTTTGACGGTTTTACTGTCATACTCATGCTGCTGATTACCCTGTTTGCTCTGCGCCTGCCTCAAGGGATGGCAGATGCCGAGACGGCACTCAAGGTTGGTGGAATGGTGACTTTTCTGCTCTACTGCTCTGTGATCGTTTTCCTGTTTCTGCTCAAGCGTCAAACCATGAAAACCCTGGCGTTCGTAAAATTAATACTCAAGCCTTTTCCGCTGAGTCTTTCCGAACGTCTCATTCCGCTTCTCGGCTCATTCATTGCCGGAATCAGGATGTCTGCCCGGGGCGGGCATATCGCGGCGGTATTGGTCTCTTCGGTGTTGATCTGGACCTTTGCGGTCCTGCCGGTGGATATGATTCTGCAAGCATTCGGCATCCACCTTCCCATTACCGCCTCGATGTTTATCATGGTCCTGTTGGTGTTTGCCGTGATGGTGCCGGCCTCGCCCGGTTTTATCGGCACATATCATTATGCCTGTTTCAAAGGGCTTTCAGCCTTCGGCATTGCTGAGTCAACTTCCATCAGCATTGCCCTGATCATCCATGGTTCAGCATTTTTCCCGGTCATCATCGCTGGGTTTTATCATCTCTGGAGCGGTAAGATATCGCTCAGTGCAGTTCGAAAGGCTGGTGACACTACATGAAGAAACCTTTGTTCAGCTCAGTCCTGTTTCAGCCTTTCGGGTGCGTGAACCTGTTTGCCATCCTTGCCTTTACAATCCCGTTTGCCGTGTACATGGCAACACTCGCCCCTTCGGTAACCTTTTTCGACAGTGGCGAGTTCATTACAGCGGCCTCTTCGCTCGGCTCCGCCCATTCTCCCGGATACCCGCTCTTTCTTATGTTTGCAAAACCCTTTGCCTTGCTGCCGTTTGGTAATATTGCCTTTCGTATCAATATGGCTACGGCTTTTTCCTCCTCAATGGCCTGTCTGGCGGTCTACCTGCTAACAGTGTACCTGCTTCGGGATGAGCGCATAGTGGATGACGAGCGCTTTGCCGGCTTTGCAATCAAGGCAGCCGGTTTGGCTGCGGCACTCGCCTTCAGCGTTACTCCCCGGCTCTGGCTTCAGTCCAACCATGACAAACCCTATCCACTGCTGGCTTTTATCACAGCCATGATTTTATATCTGCTGCTGAAATGGCGGGAACAGTACAAAAATGGCCAGGAATGCCCTGCATACGTGTATGCGTGTACCTTCATGGCCGGGCTTGCCATGGCAACCCACCAAACGGTCGTACTTTTGTTGCCTGCCTGGGGGTTGTTTATCATTCTTGCTGATTGGCGTATGATCACAAGGATTAAAGAACTTGCTCTGGCGACTGCTTTTGCAATGCTCGGTTTTTCTGTACATCTCTATCTGCCGCTCAGGGCTACCCAGAATCCAATCCTTAATTGGGGTGATCCCAAGACCTATGAGCAGTTCATGTGGCATTTTCTGCGCAGGGGCTACCCGAATGAGCCGCACTCTCGCGACGCATCTCTAGTTTGGGCCCAGATCAAGGCTTTTAATGTACCCCACGAATTTACCTGGTTGGGGTTTATCTTGGTAGTTCTTGCTCTGGTCCACTTGTGGAAATGCCAGCGGGATGTGGTTATTGTCTACCTGACAGCCATTGTGACGTTTCTGCTGGTTATTGTCGGATATTTTAATACGCCAATGGATCTGATCTTTCTGACGGAGGAATTTTTTACCCCGCTATACCTGTTAACCGCTGTGCTGATAGGTATAGGCTTGTTTCATCTTTTGTCGATTGCGGTAAAGAACGCTAGGTTGCCGAAGGATTTTAGCGCCAAGGTATATTGCCTGGTCGCGGTCATGTATTTTTCGCTGCCTATCTCCCTGTGCGCCATGAACTATTATGAAAACGATCAGCACAATAACTACATCGCTTTTGATTATGCTACCAACTCCCTGCGCTCATTACCCCAGAATGCGGTCATGTTTACCTGGGGCGACAGCGGAGCCTTCCCGCTCTGGTATCTGCAAGGCGTAGAGCGGATGCGCGAGGATCTGGATCTGCCCCATACTCCTCACATTGTTTTTGACTGGTATCTGGATTCCTTACCCCGACTCTTTAAAGACAGTAATCTGCGTAAATTCGATATGCAGTCCTCCGGTCCTGAGGCAAGCCTGCGCATGGCCATCACAGATATTATCGACCAACGGCCGACCTATATAGATTTTTCGACACGCTACTCCGTTGTATTTAATGATTATATACCTGTTCAGAAAGGGATTGTGTATCGCATGCGGCGCATCAGCGAGCCGGGTGGATTGCCGGATCTTTCCGTCTGGGATAACTACAATAATCGGGGTATATTGGAAAAGATATCGTTCCTGGATCTGGATACAGGCAAGGCCATCATGATTTACGCCAACAGCTATCTGGAAGCGGGAGAGTTTCTTATGAGCATTGGTCGCCAGCAATATGGAATACCAATGATCCAAAAAGCAGAACTGATTTCACCTGAGATGAAGCCAGCCGTACAACAGGTTCTCATGCGTTATGGTGTGACACGGTAATTAGAGCAGGGTAGAAATCATTTTCTGCGTTTATGGCCGGAAAATGATTTTGTTAAAACACTTATCATGGATATCAGGATCGTAAGAATCTGCTCCCAACAACAGCTTGACAACGGGTGTTGGTCCGCATAATATCAGGAAGATGTGCTTTTGGGGGGGTGTATGCAGTCAAGCAGGCTGGGAGATATCCTGGTTAAAAATAATTTAATTACCCAAGAGCAGCTTATCAAAGCGCTCGAAGAGCAAAAACTCTCCGGTGGCCAGCTTCGTCTGGGTACCATCCTGGTCAAACAAAACCTTATTAAGGAGCCGGATCTCACCTCGTTCCTGTCAAAACAATACGGTGTTCCCACAATCAGCCTTGCCGACTACGACATTGATCCGGCGATCACCAGAATCATTCCAGCGGAAGTTGTACAGAAATATCAGCTTATTCCTGTTAATCGAGCCGGTGCAACCTTGATTGTTGCGGTGAGCGATCCATCCAACCTGTTCGCCATCGAAGACATCAAGTTCATGACCAATTACAACGTGGAGATGGTTGTCGCCTCGGAGAGCGACATCAAAGCCGCTATTGACAAGCATTATGATCAATCAGCGTCACTGGCTGATGTCATGGGTGACCTGGATGTCGAGGATTTAGAAGTCGTTGGTGATGCCGAAGATGTTGATGTCAGCTCTCTGGAGCGGGCAACCGAAGACGCCCCGGTCGTTAAGATGGTTAACGCGATTCTGCAGGATGCCATCAAAAAGAAAGCCAGTGATATCCATATAGAACCCTACGAAAAGGTGTTTCGAGTTCGCTATCGTATTGACGGCGTGTTGTACGAAGTAATGAAGCCGCCTCTTAAACTGAAAAATGCCATAACCTCCAGAATCAAGATTATGGCCGAACTCGAC
>MHXL01000135.1:3117-7869 GCA_001824455.1 Desulfuromonadaceae bacterium GWB2_53_15 | reverse complement strand
GCATTTCCAGCATGAAATCCATAAACCTTTCGGCATGGTGCTTGTCACCGGTCCTACCGGCAGCGGAAAGACGGTTTCCCTGTATTCAGCTATTGCCGAGTTGAATAAGGTTTCTGAAAACATATCCACAGCCGAAGATCCTGTCGAATTCAACTTCGCCGGCATCAATCAGGTGCAGATGCACGAGGATATTGGCCTGAACTTTGCCGCTGCCCTACGCTCGTTTCTTCGTCAGGACCCTGATATTATCATGATCGGAGAAATCCGGGACTTCGAGACGGCTGAGATCGCAGTTAAAGCAGCACTGACAGGCCATATGGTCCTCTCCACGCTTCATACCAACGATGCTCCGGCTACCATCAACCGTCTGCTCAATATGGGCATAGAGCCTTTTCTGGTTGCATCAGCGGTCAATCTGATTACTGCACAACGTCTGGCACGTCGCATCTGCGGCGAATGCAAAGAGCAGGAGGACATTCCTGTTCAGGCCTTGATAGATGCCGGTGTTTCACCTGATGAGGCCCCTTCCTATGTCTGTCATCGCGGTAAGGGCTGTTCAATCTGTAATGGCACCGGATACAAGGGCAGGGTCGGATTCTATCAGGTTATGCCCATGTTGGAAGAGATCCGAGAGCTCATACTGAATGGTGCCAATACGGCTGAAATCAAACGAGAATCCATGCGGCTCGGCATTAAAACCATGCGTCAATCCGGACTTACCAAACTGAAGGAGGGAGTTACCTCCTTTGAAGAGGTCCTGCGGGTAACAGTCTCAGACGATTAGTAAGGAGAAACACATCAATGGTAAATCTCCATCAGTTGCTCAAAATCCTCGTGGAAGCAAATGGCTCTGACCTCCACATTACAACTAATTCACCGCCCCAAATTCGCGTGGATGGCAAACTGACACCAATGGATTTTCCACCTTTGAATCAGGTTGAAACCAAGCAGCTTTGCTATAGCGTACTCACCGAAGCCCAAAAACATAAATTTGAGGAGGAAAACGAACTTGACCTCTCTTTCGGTGTTAAGGGGCTATCTCGTTTCAGGGGTAACGTATTTATTCAAAGGGGTGCCGTAGCCGGGGTATTCAGGGTTATTCCATACAGGATTCTAACCTTTGAGGATCTTGGCCTTCCTCCCATAGTTGTTGAGCTATGCGCAAAGCCGCGCGGTCTGATTCTCGTTACTGGCCCTACCGGCAGTGGCAAGTCGACCACGCTTGCCTCGATGATCGATTACATAAATATCAACCGTCGTGAACATATCGTTACCATTGAGGATCCCATTGAATATCTGCATCCCCACAAAGGGTGCCTGGTTAACCAGCGTGAGGTTGGTGCTGATACGAAGGGGTTCAAAAACGCCCTTAAATATGTGCTGCGCCAGGATCCAGACGTCGTCCTGGTAGGCGAGTTGCGTGATCTGGAGACCATCGAGGCGGCCCTGACCCTTTCAGAGACCGGCCACCTTTGTCTGGCAACGCTACATACAAACTCCTGTGTTCAGACGATTAACCGAATTGTGGATGTTTTTCCTCCCTATCAGCAGACTCAAATCAGGGCGCAGCTTTCATTTGTTCTGGAAGGGGTATTGTCACAGAATCTGATACCAAAGATGAACTCAAAGGGTAGGGCCCTCTCTCTTGAAATCATGGTGCCAAACGCTGCCATACGTAACCTGATCCGCGAAGACAAGGTCCATCAGATTTATTCACAGATGCAGGTTGGCCAGGAAAAATTCGGTATGCAGACAATGAACCAGTCACTACTAACCTTGTTCCACAAGCGTTTCATATCGTTAGAAGAGGCCTTGGGAAGATCTCAAGATCCTGAAGAACTTAAACAGATGATAAACAATCCGGCTTCGATGCAGCGCAGACCGCCTGTACGCTGATTTTGTTTAAGCATTTATCCTGTTCTATCTAGAACAGGACGTAAGAACATACTGTTTATCGTGGTTAGGTTAAGGAGAACACAATGCCAAAATTTAATTGGGAAGCCCGAACTAAAACTGGTGGCGCTCAGAAAGGCGTCATGGAGGCAGCAGGTATTGATGTTGTCGAAGCACAGCTCAAAAAGTTCGGTTTTACTGGAATTACCATAAAAGAAGTCTCTAAGGGTTTTGAATTTAAACTCCCCAAATTTGGAGGCGGTGCTAAGATTGAAAGCAAGGATCTGGTCATTTTTACGCGCCAGTTTGCCACCATGATCGACTCCGGCCTGCCCCTTGTCCAGTGTCTTGAGATCCTGGCCAGCCAACAGGAGAATAAGGCTTTTCAGGTTATACTTTACAAAGTCAAGGAGAGTGTCGAAAGCGGGTCAACCTTTGCTGATGCTCTTGGCAAACATCCCAAGGCCTTTGATCAGCTTTATGTCAATCTGGTGGCTGCCGGCGAGATCGGCGGTATTCTCGATACAATCCTGCAGCGTTTGGCTGCATACATTGAAAAAGCCCAAAAACTGAAAAAACAGATCAAGGGCGCCATGGTATATCCGATCACCATCATGTCCATAGCTGTCGTTGTTGTAGGTGTCATCCTGGTCTTTGTTATCCCGACCTTTGCCAAGATGTTTGCCGATTTCGGTGGAGAATTGCCTATGCCCACCAAGATTGTCATCGCGCTAAGTGATTTTCTGGCGAAGTACATAGTAGTAATTATTGCTGGTTTCTATGGCCTTATCTGGTGTATCAAAAAATATTACGCCACCCCCGGCGGACAGAAAAACATCGACCGGATGGCGCTTAAGGCCCCGATTGCCGGGCCTTTGATTCGTAAAGTTGCTGTGGCCAAGTTCACCCGTACGCTCGGCACGATGGTAAGTTCCGGGGTGCCAATTATGGACGGACTGGAGATCGTTGCCAAGACAGCCGGCAACAAGATTGTCGAAGAGGCGATCTATGGTGTGCGCCAAGCCATTTCAGAGGGCAAAACCATGGCTGAGCCATTGGCCGCATGTGGTGTTTTTCCTCCCATGGTTGTTCAGATGATTTCCGTTGGTGAGGCGACCGGGGCAATGGACGCCATGTTGAACAAAATTGCGGATTTCTATGATGACGAAGTTGATGATGCCGTTAGTGCCATGACCTCCATGATGGAGCCACTGCTGATGGTCTTTCTGGGTACCACTGTCGGTGGTCTCGTTGTTGCCATGTACCTGCCGATCTTCAAACTGGCGGGGGCTGTTGGCGGATAGACATGGATTCTGAAAGTAGGCTCAGGATCTTCATCTATGCCAGGATAGTCGTTTCCTTCCTGTTTCTGGCTTCAACCGTATTGATGATTTTTCAGGATCCTGCTACGGCCGAAGACCAGCTCCAAATGGGGTTGGTCAGACTGATGGCATTTTCTTTCATATTTTCGGCCATATCCCATTTTGCGATTAAGCTTCCTAAATATCTTTTCTTCGTTACCTACCTCCAGACAATCTGGGATCTCCTTTTTGTAACCGTTCTGCTTCTGTTTACCGGTGGCATATCAAGCCCGTATTCATTTCTATATCTTCTTTCCATCATGAATGCCGGCGTTCTGCTGGGACGCAAAGAAGCTCTCTATACGGCGTCCTTATGCGGTATTCTTTATGGCGCCATCGTCGACTTTCATTATTTCGGGTTGCTATCCAGCATCGGTCTGTATCAGGATGATGCCCAGCAGATCGGTGCTTCCCATGTTTTTTACACAATATTTCTCAACCTGATCGGTTACTATCTAACGGCTTTCATTACCGGCTATCTCTACGAAAGAGCCCGCGAAAGTGAAGATGCCCTCAGGGACAAGACAGTAGACTACGAGGAATTGCATCGCCTGAGCATGACCATTGTTTCAAACGTGGAGAGCGGACTGCTGACCATAACCCCCACTGGAAACATCCGGGTCTTCAATCGCTATGCGGAAGAGCTGACCGGTATATGCCAAGCTGAGGTCTACGATACGCCACTTACGCAGGTTTTTCCTGATATTGCCGATGATATTTTCAATCTGAGCACTGATGCGGCCAGGGAATTCAAGTATATTGCGAAAAGCGGTGATACATTGATCCTGGGCTATAATGCCGTGCATTTTACCGATTTAAATGGCGACCCAGCAGGCATCATAATTAATTTCAAGGATCTGACATCCATAAAGCAGATGGAAACTGCCCTTAAAAAGGCCGATCGCTTGGCTGTTCTTGGTGAGATCTCTGCGCGAATGGCGCATGAAATACGCAATCCACTGGCCGCCATGAGCGGCTCTGTTCAGCTGCTTTCCGAGCAAGGCTCGATCGCAGATAATGATCGGCGGCTGCTGGCCATCGTCTTACGCGAGGCTGACAGGCTTAATACCCTGATCACCGATTTTCTGGCGTACGCTCGTCCAACCTCTCCACATAAAGAACGAATTGTGTTGCGCTCTTTTATTGAGGATACGACCACATTTCTTTCCGCTGACAAGCGTTTCAAACAGGTTTCAATAAGCAATCATGTTCCTGCGCACTTGATTGTTCAAGCTGATGCAAACCAATTGAAGCAGGTAATGATTAATCTGCTCCACAATGCTGCTGATGCCATGCCGAATGGTGGCAGGGTTGAACTGGAAGGCCGCTATCAGTTGAGCGGTTCCGAAGGATTCCAGAAGGCCCCGGTCTCCGTCATCACGGTTTCCGACACCGGGGCCGGAATTAACCCGGTAACGGCTGTCCACCTGTTTGAACCGTTCTGGACAACTAAACCTGATGGTACCGGTTTGGGATTGGCCATCATCTACCGCATCAT
>MHXL01000135.1:0-3083 GCA_001824455.1 Desulfuromonadaceae bacterium GWB2_53_15 | reverse complement strand
CTCCCCGAGGGCGGCTGCCGCTTCACGATCATGCTTCCGTTGTGATCCCATGCGCATCCCTCTGTCATACAGTTTTCGCAACCTGTTAACTCGCCGTATGACAACTTTTCTGACTGCATCCGGTATGGCACTGGTTGTGTTTGTATTCGCTTCGATTCTGATGTTGTCGGCAGGATTGGAACAAACTCTTGTTGAAACCGGTTCTGACGATAATATTATTGTAACCCGCAAGGCTGCCAATTCTGAGGTACAGAGCGGCGTCGAGCGCCAGCAGGTGGCCATTGTAGAAAGTCTTCCGTTTATCGCAAGCGGAAGCGACGGTCTCCCACTTTTGGCCAAAGAACTGGTAGTTCTGATCAGCCTTGTCAAGCGTGGCAGCGATAAGCCTGCCAATGTTGTAATTCGGGGTATAAGCTCAACTTCACTTGCTCTCAGGCCTCAGGTTCGGCTTATCGAAGGTCGAATGCCGCGCCCAGGTTTAGCGGAAATCATGGCGGGCAGCAGCATTGCACAGCGCTTCAAAGGTGGTGGGATTGGTGAAACACTTCGTTTCGGCATGCGCGATTGGACTGTTGTCGGAGTATTTGACGCCGGATCAACCGGCTTCAGCTCTGAGATTTGGGGCGATGCCATCCAACTGATGCAGGCTTTCAGGCGCCCGGTCTATTCATCAGTCACCTTTAAATTACGCAACACGGATGAATTTTCAACTGTAAAGGCGAAATTGGACAATGATCCACGCCTGACACTAGACGTGCGTCGGGAAACCCAGTACTACCGGGACCAGTCCGAGGCCATGGCTAAATTTCTCCGTATCTTGGGGTTATCGCTGACAGTGATCTTCTCGCTGGGCGCCATCATTGGTGCCATGATCACCATGTATGCCGCTGTTGCCAACCGGGTGAGAGAGATCGGTACCCTGCGCGCACTCGGCTTCCAAGGCACCAGCATTATGATTGCTTTTTTGATAGAGGCCTTGCTGCTGGGGTTGATCGGCGGGATAACCGGCTTATTTTTCGCTTCCTTCATGCAATTCATAACGATCTCGACTATGAACTGGCAAACCTTTTCCGAACTGGCGTTCTCATTTACCCTGACGATTGAAATTATCTATAAGTCGCTTTTATTCTCGTTATTGATGGGTTTTGTCGGCGGTGTTATTCCGGCTATTCGGGCCAGTCGCATGAAGATTGTCGATGCCCTGCGGGAAACCTGATTTATATCTGGAGCTATAAAAAATGTACCTATCGTTTCTGAGAAAACATGTCATGCTGCTATTATTGGCTATAGTGTCTACAATGCTCTACCTGGTGGATTATCTGATTATCGGAAATTCACGGGATATTGTTTCAAGCTTTCTGGGTAACCTTGCTTTTTTACCTGTTTATGTAATCTTTGTAACGCTAATGGTTGAACAAATTATGAAGGAGCGGGAACGCCAGACCATTCTGCGCAAGCTGAATATGGTCATCGGCGTTTTTTTTAGCGAGGTCGGCAATCATCTGCTTAAGGAACTTTCCAACTACGTTATCATCAGTACTGATCTACGTCGCGAGTTGCAAGTCACAGGTCACTGGAATGATGAGGATTTTAGGCGTGCGCTGACCTATCTGCAGACACACGACCTGAGCATCGACTGTTCGGGCTGTAACAAGCAGCAACTGAAGGATTTTCTGCTTTCCAGGCGTAGCTTTCTGGTAGGACTGCTGGAAAATCAGAATCTGCTGGAGCATGAGGAGTTCACAGACCTGCTGTGGGCCGTTTTTCATCTGGTTGAGGAGTTGGATGCCAGAGTTTCTTTGGATGACATGTCTAATAACGATGTTGATCACATCAATGGCGATATAAAACGAGCATTTGGTTACCTTTCTCGAGAATGGGTTCTTTATATGCAACATCTCAAAAAGGATTATCCCTATCTTTTCTCGCTTGCCGTGCGCCTCAACCCGATGGTGGATAACCCCGACCCGCTGGTGTACTGATGGAGTGGCACCTGCGCGACATTGCAGACTGTCTTACTGAACTGGATACCGATCCCGTAACGGGCCACACTTCGGCCGAAGTCCAGCACCGTTTGGCCACCCAAGGGCGCAACGAATTGCTGGACCGGGGGGGCACATCACCATGGCACATCCTCTGGGAACAGTTCACCTCCACCATGGCGTTGATCTTGATCGCCGCTGCTGCCCTCTCCGCTATTGTCGGTTCATTCAAAGATACCATTACTATTCTGGCCATTGTCATCCTCTTCGCCTTGCTGGGTTTCTTTCAGGAATATCGGGCCGAACAGGCCATGCGCGCCTTGAAAAAACTGGCTGTGCCTGTGGTGCGGGTCCGTCGCGAAGGAGCAATCATCGAAATCCCGGCCGTCGAACTTGTGCCGGGTGATATCGTCCTTCTGGAGTCTGGCAATCTTGTGCCGGCTGATTGCCGTGTCATAGAATCTTTCACCTTGCGCACCCAGGAATCACTCCTGACCGGAGAAGCGGAGGAGGTGGAAAAATCAAGTTCAACACTAGTTGGCGTCAACCTTTCCATCGGGGACCGCGGTAACATGCTCTACATGGGAACCATGGTTTCCTACGGCCGCGGAACGGCCGTGGTGGTTGCCACCGGTATGAACACTGAGCTAGGGCGTATTGCCGATCTCCTTCAGCAAGTCACGGCTGAATGGACACCGCTCCAGCGGCGGCTGGCTCAGCTTGGCAAGGTTCTGGCAATTCTCTCTGTAGCAATTGCCGCTGTCATATTCGTATTGGGCATGCTGCGGGGCGAAGACCTGCGCGAGATGCTAATGACCGCTGTCAGCGTTGCTGTGGCCGCCATTCCTGAAGGACTTCCGGCTGTAGTCACCATCACCTTGGCCATCGGTGCCCAGCGCATGCTCCGGAAAAATGCTCTGATAAGGAAACTGCCGGCTGTAGAGACCCTCGGTTCGGTAACAGTGATCTGCAGCGACAAGACCGGCACCCTGACCCAGAACCGCATGACGGTGACCGAGCTGCTCAGGCCTTCCGAACTATTCCCATCCGGCAACGCAACTGAGCATACAGAAAATTTACTGCTGGCCGCTGTGTGTCTTT
>MHXL01000134.1 GCA_001824455.1 Desulfuromonadaceae bacterium GWB2_53_15 | reverse complement strand
CCGGCGTGCAGATGCTGGCCCAATTGGGCTTTCAGCGTGCGGTGCTGGCCCGTGAACTGGCCATCGACGAGATTGCATCAATCGCCGCGGCCACGCCGGTGGAGATCGAGACCTTCGTGCATGGCGCGCTCTGTTTCTCTATCTCCGGTCAATGCTTCTTCTCGTCCTATCTGGGCGGCCACAGCGGCAACCGCGGACGTTGCGCCCAGCCCTGCCGCCGGCTCTACAGCCATCGGGGCAAGGAGGGGCACTACTTTTCCACAAGCGATCTCTCGGCCATTGATCTCCTGCCGGAGCTGATCCGGGCCGGGGTGAAATCCCTCAAGATCGAGGGGCGCATGAAGTCGGCCGAGTACGTGGCCAGCGTGGTAGAGGCCTACCGCAAGGTGCTGGATGCCCCTGAGCGTGGGCAGAAAGAGGCGCTGTTGATGGCCAAGGAGCTGCTGAAATACTCCTTTGGCCGCACGCCGACCAAGGGCTTCCTGGCTTCCCAGCATCCCGATGATATCGCCAACCCCTGGCAAAAGGGTGGCACGGGGCGTTATGTCGGACAGATCAAGGGTATCAAGGGGAATCGACTGAGCTTCGAGACTCGTGACGCTTTCTTCGTGGGTGATCGCCTGCGGGCTCAGCCCAAGACCGACATGGCGGGCCAAGCCTGGACGGTACGGGAGCTGTTCAGCAACCACAAAAAGGTGATGGAGGCACGCGCCGGCAGCACGGTAGAGGTGGAGACCCCTTTCAGCGTTACGGTCGGCGATTCACTCTATAAGGTGTCTTCGCGGGAAGCCTTCACACTTAGTGATAACGCTTGCCAACGCAGACTGGACTCGGTGCAGGGCGACAAATTTCCCTGTCGGCTGCGAGTGGGTCTTGAAGATGGCACCCTGCGGATCAATGCCGAAGTGTTAGGCTCCAGCCACACCTTCTCGTACCCGCTCGGCACGCTGGAACCGGCCCGCAGCGGAGACATGCAGGCGGTATTGCAGGGACAATTCGCCAAGGTGGCAGATGCGCCCTTCCGTCTGGAAGCGTTGGAGGCGCCCGATTTCCCGGCGATACTGATTCCAGCGGCCACCTTCAAGGAGTTGCGCCGTCAGTTTTACCATTTTCTGAATGAAGCTGTCGCGGCCGGCTTCCGCGAACGGATCGCTACGGCCCGCAAAGCGGCGCTACGGGATGTGGAAGGGCTGCATGCCGCAAGCGGGCGCGACAGGGGCCGCTCAACTGCCCGGGAATCGCTGGCAGTGATCATGGATCTGCCCCGGGACTGGCGCTTCCCGTTCCAGCAGGGGGCCGACTGCACGGTGTTGCCGCTCTCCAAGGCCGCCATTCATCAACTGCCCTCGGCCGTCCCCCGCATGCGCGGCTTTGAGGAACGCATCATCTGGCAGCTCCCCTTCATCCTCTTCGACCGGGATCTGCCGCTTTATCGCGACACGCTACGACAACTCTACGGGGCCGGGTTCCGCCGCTTCGAGGCGTCCAATCTGTCCCATTTCAAGCTGTTGCAGCGCTTCGAGGGTCTCCGCATCTCGACCTGGCATCGCTGCTTTTCCCTCAACAGCCAGGCCCTGGCTGCCTGGCAGGAGCTGGGTGCCGAGACGGCCACGCTCTACATCGAGGACGACGCCGCTAATCTGGCCGAACTGCTTGCGGCCGACATCGCCATCGAGCGGCGGGTGGTGGTCTATGCGCCCTTGCCGGTCATGACCACCAAGATCCGCATCAAGGACGTGCACAGCAACATTCCGCTTCACTCGGACCGGGGAGAGGCGTATAGTGTCACCACCCGCGACGGCCTGCAGACTATTTCTGCCGCCACTCCTTTTTCCCTGACCGCCCGGCACAATGAGTTGCATCACAAAGGCTGCAGCTCATATCTGATCGACCTTCGCCAGGCGCCGCGCGAGGCCTGGGGCAGTATCATCGCAGCTTACAAGACCGGCCGCGAGATACCCGGCACAACAGAATTCAACTATGCCATGGAATTGGTATGATTCGAACGCTCTTCGCCGCCAGCCTCCTGACCATACTGTGCGCTGCTGACTGCCTTGCGGCCCGCACCATCGAAGGGGTTGTGCGGGCGGTCTACGACGGTGACACCGTCCTGCTGGCTACCCGCCAGGAGAGCCGGCTCAAGGTGCGGCTTTACGGCATTGATGCCCCTGAGACCGCCAAGCCGGACATGCCGGGGCAGCCCTTTGGTGCGATCGCCAAGCGAACCCTGATGTACAAGATTATGGGGAGGCAGGTGGCGGCCGAGATTGTTGATATCGACCAGTACCACCGTTCGGTGGCGGTCATCCGCTACGCCGGCCGGGACATCAACCGCGAGATGGTGGCCGAGGGGCTGGCCTGGGCCTACCGGCAGTATCTGCAGGGGGCCTATGCCTCCGAGTATATCGGTGCCGAGGAACGGGCCCGCTCCAAACGGTCCGGGCTGTGGCGCGATATCAACCCCAAATCACCCTGGGAGTTCAGGCATGCCCTCAAGGGCCAGGGAAGAAAGAGCCATGGCCGGAGGTAGAAAAGCTTCATTCAACCGCTAAATCCACATTGCAATCAAGATGGCATTATTGGGGCGTGGGCTGGAAGCCTACCATCCCAAAGTGTCAACCTGAAAGTGACATGGAATAAGTCCGCGAGAAGGGAAGTGCATTCAGGTGAAAAGACGTGGCTGATATCCTGATCCATCTGGTGCTGATCGCCCTTATGCCGCCCTTGCTGTTCGGGGTGATCAACCGCACCAAGGCCGTTTTTGCCGGCCGTAGCGGCGCACCGCTGTTTCAGCCCTACTACGATTTGATTCGCCTGCTGCGCAAGAGTACGGTCTTCAGCCGCACCACCACCTGGGTCTTCCGGGCTGGCCCGTTGGTCTCCCTGGCGGCAATTCTGGTGGCCTCCCTGCTGGTTCCGCTGGGTAACCATGCCCCGCCGCTCAGCTTTAACGGCGACATGATCCTGTTCATCTATTTGCTGGCACTGGCACGTTTCTTTACCACCATCGCAGCCCTGGATACCGGCTCCAGCTTCGAGGGGATGGGCGCAGCCCGGGAAGTGACCTACTCCTGCCTGGCCGAGCCGGCGGTCTTCATCGCCCTGCTGACACTCTCCCGTCTTTCCGGTTCACTATCGCTGTCCGGCATTCTGACCCACTCTTCAACAGCCCTCTGGATGACCTCGGGCGCGGCCCTGATCCTGCTCGTAGCCGGCCTGTTTATCGTTATCCTGGCGGAGAACTGCCGGATCCCCTTTGACGACCCCAACACCCATCTGGAACTGACCATGATCCACGAGGTTCTGGTGCTGGATCACAGTGGTCCGGCCTTCGGCATGATCATGTACGGCGCGGCGCTCAAGCTATTTATCCTGGGGGGCTTTTTTCTGCACGTGCTCCTGCCGCTCAGGGTGGCCAACCCGTTTCTTGACTGGCTGGTCTTCATTGCTTCAATGTTGCTTTTGGCCGTTGCCATTGGCGTGGTGGAATCGAGTATGGCCCGGTTCCGCTTGACGCGTGTGCCGCAGATGCTGCTGGCGGCCTGTATCCTGTCGGCCTTTGCCATGATCCTTGTCCTGAGGTGACGCATGAATTCCGCCCCTGACCAGCTGCTGGTACTTGTCCTGCTGATCAATATTCTGATCCTGGGGACGCATCGCACCCGCGTAGCCATCCGGGCCATTGCCACGCAGGGCATCGTGCTGGGAGTGCTGCCCCTGATGATCCATAGCTTTCACAGCCATATCCTGATCATCACCCTTTTTGTCCTTTTGGCCAAGGGGGTCTGTATCCCCTGGCTGCTGTTTGGCGCCTTGAAAAAGGTGGACTTCGGTGAACATATGGAGCCGTTTCTTGGCTATACCGGCAATATCATTGCCGGAGCGCTGGCAACGGTAGTGGCCTTTGCCTTTGCTGCCCGGCTGCCGTTGGCGCCGGTCCACCAGGGATTGCTGGCCGTGCCGGCCGCCCTGGCTACCATTCTGATCGGTTTCATCGCCCTGGCCAGTCGGCGCAAGGCTATCCACCAGGTGATCGGTTACCTGTTGCTGGAGAATGGCATCTTTATCTTCGGTCTGCTGCTGACCGAATCAATGCCGCTGATGGTAGAGGCCGGAGCGTTGCTGGATCTGATTGCCGGTATCTTTGTGATGGGGATCATCATCAAACAGATCGGCCGGGAGTTTTCTTCCATGGATACCAGCCGCATGACGGCCCTGCGGGAGGTGGACTGATGTTGCTCATCACCCTGCTGACCGTCATTCCCCTGCTGGGTGCCCTGGCGGCCTGGATAATTCCGTCCAATGACAGGCGCCCCTGGGTGCTGCCGCTGGTGGCCTGCCTGCACCTATTGATCGTGTCTGCGCTTTGTGCCCTTCCGCTGTCGCCATCCAGGGGGGGCTGGATTCATCTGGACGCCATCGGCCGGGTTTTTCTGCTGGAGATCGGGGGACTGTTCTGTGCGTGCGCCTTCTATGCGGTCAACTATCTGCAATACCGCCAGGAACGTAATAATCGGGTGCTCTGCATGGGCATGCTGGTCTGTCTCTCCGCCATGTCCCTGGCAGTGGTGTCTCACCATCTGGGAATCCTCTGGCTGGCTATCGAGACCACCACACTTTCCATGGCGCCCTTGGTGTATTTCAACCGCAACGCCCGTTCCATTGAGGCCACCTGGAAATACATGCTGATCTGTTCAATCGGAATCGCCGTGGCGCTCCTGGGCATCTTCTTTCTGGCCTATTCCACGGTCGTAGCGGGGCTGGAACCCTCGCTGCTGCTCGGACCGCTCCAGGGTTACGCCCCTAAACTGCCGGTGGCCTGGCTCAATGCGGCCTTCGTCTTTATGCTGGTGGGCTATGGCGCCAAGATGGGGCTGGCCCCGATGCATACCTGGAAGCCGGATGCCTATGGGGAGGCGCCGGGTCTGGTGGGAGCCATGCTGGCCGGAGGGTTGGCCAATTGCGGTTTTCTGGGCTTGATCCGTATCTATCAGATCTGCATGGCGTCCGGAAATGTGCACTTTTACCGCTCCTGCCTGATAGGCATGGGGCTGTTCTCGATTGCCGTCGCTGCGATCTTCCTGGTGCGGCAGACCGATTTCAAACGCATGCTGGCCTACTCCAGCGTGGAACATATGGGACTGTTCGTTCTGGCCCTGGGGCTGGGAGGGAAAGCCTTGTATGGCGCCATGTTGCACGTTATCGGCAACGGCCTGGCCAAGGGTGTTCTATTCCTGGCAGCCGGCAACATTCATCGAGCCTTTGCTTCCAAAAACCGGGATGTGGCACGTGGGGCGCTCAGACGAACCCCCTGGAGCGGAGGCCTGTTCCTGGTCGGTTTTTTAGCCCTGACCGGCTCGCCACCCTTTCTTCCTTTTGCCAGCGAGTTTTCCATCTTCTCGGCCGCTTTCACCAATGGTCGGCCGGTTGTTGGCGCATTCATGGTGCTGTTGCTGCTGATCGCATTTATGGGCATGTCGTTCACTGTTCTGCCGGTTGTCCTTGGCGAACCACCCAAGAACCGCGAACGGACTAAATACCGCGACACCCCCCTGCTGGCTGGACCGCCATTCGTGCTGCTGCTGATCATCGCGCTGCTGGGGCTCTGGCTCCCACAACCGCTATACCGGATTGTAACTGATGCAGCAGCTCTGCTGGAGGCGTCCCGATGAGTAGCAGTGGCAGCATGATCAAAACCTTTCGCAATGGGGAGAGCCTGCCGGTGAAGGATGTGCCGGAGGTCGGGCTCGAAAGCTTCCTTCAGGAGATTGTGGATCTGACCGGCTCCGGGTGGCGGATTGTGGCCTATTTTGGAGTGCCGGACAGGGAGGGTGTCGGCTTATGGTGCATTCTGGCCGGCAACCATGCCCAGTTGGGAGCGTTGCGCTCGTGGGCTGAGGACCAGTTGCCGAGCATTGCGGCAACGTGCCCCGAGGCGCATCTGTTCGAACGAGAGATTGCCGAACAATGTGGTCTTCCGCTGGATGGCCACCCCTGGTCCAAGCCGGTCCGCTATCAACATTCATTGAGACGCGGGCACGATGCCTGGGGCCGCACCAAGCTTGATGAGATCCTGCCCGGTTGTGGTGATTTCTACCAAATAGAAGGTACTGAAACCCACGAGGTAGCTGTAGGACCGGTACATGCCGGAATAATTGAGCCTGGACACTTCCGGTTTCAGTGCCACGGAGAGACGGTCTTTCATCTGGAGATTGCCCTGGGTTATCAGCACCGCGGACTGGAGCAGGCACTGGCTGGCGGTCCGCATCCCGCCACCATGGTGCAACTGGAAACTGTGGCCGGCGACACTACCATCGGCCATGCCACTGCCTACGCCATGATCAGGGAAGGGCTGGCCGCGTCGGAACCACCACCTCAAGCTGAAGCTGTACGGGCCATTGCCCTGGAGCTGGAACGATTGGCCAATCACTGCGGCGATCTGGGCGCTTTGGCAGGGGATGTCGGTTATCTGCCGACGATGTCGTTCTGCGGCCGGATCAGGGGAGATTTTCTCAACATGACCGCCGTACTGTGCGGCAGTCGTTTTGGTCGAGGTCTGGTGCGACCTGGCGGAACCGGCTTTGACTGCTCACCCGGGCAAGCGGCCGACCTGCTGAAACGGTTGGAGGGTCTACGACGGGACTATGCCGGTGCGGTGGAGTTATTATGGAACTCTCCGTCAGTGCTGGCCCGCTTCGAAAATATCGGCCGGGTCAGCAGGGCGGATGCCCTTGCCTTGGGGCTGGTAGGGCCTGCGGCCCGGGCCAGCGGTATTGAACGGGACGTGCGTCACGACCATCCTTTTGGTCTTTACCGTACCTCTCAGGCGTCAATGCCGACTCAACCCGGCGGTGATGTCATGGCGCGGGCCCTGGTGCGTTGGAGGGAGTCCCTGGCATCAATG
>MHXL01000133.1:353-6056 GCA_001824455.1 Desulfuromonadaceae bacterium GWB2_53_15 | reverse complement strand
CAGGAAGTTGGAGCCGCCGGCCGAGGCCTGCTCACCGGCCATTTTGACAATCATGATCGGTCCGCCGATTGTATCGAGCGGCACAACGCGCTGGGCCATTTTTACCAGCGACATGAACGTCAGTTCAATCACCTTCCAGGTCTGAACGCTCCCTTTGATGACGGCCTGGAACGGGTTGTAGTGCTCTGTGACAATCTCGCCGGCCGAAGCAACGCCGATGGCGAAGCTATTAACCTTTTCGCCGAACAGATTCTTGCTTATGCGCGGCTCGGGCGTAATTGTGAAGGATACATCCTGATTGCCGCGTTTGACGGTCAGGCTTATTGGTTGACCCTTGCTGGCTGAGATTGCCCCGGCAACATCATCCCAATGCACAATGGCTTTATTGTTGATGGCAGTAATAACGTCGTCTTTCTGAACCCCGGCTTTTGCGGCGGGCTTGTCTTTCAGTATGTCGCCGATCTTGGCGGTAACGGTGGGGACACCCAGCATGCAAAGCACGATGAATGCGAGCCAGGCAAAGCAAAGATTGAATGCCGGGCCGGCTATGACGATGGCAATGCGCGCAAGCGGTGGTTTATGGGCAAAGGAACGCGCCTTCTCCTCTTCAGTCAACTCACGTGGTGCTTCAGTGTCCACAGCATCTTTATCAAGCTCGGGTTCGTGGTGGGTTTCGCTGCCCTCGATGTAGCCACCTTCTCCGAACATTTTAACGTAACCGCCCAACGGGAATGCAGAAAGAAGGTATTCTGTTTCTCCGATCTGCTTTCCGAACAACTTCGGACCGAAACCAAGCGAGAATTTCTCTATCTTGACGTTAAGCATCTTGGCAACGAGAAAGTGCCCCAGTTCGTGGACAAAGATCAAAATACCAAGAACTATTATGGCATAAATTAACATCATGACGGTGTTCCTCCCCTGCAAATTTCCCGGGCCTTGTCTCGACCCCAACGGTCAGACAGCAGTACCTCTTCGATTGTTTTCAGATCGTGAGCCTGATGGGCATCCATGGTGCGTTCAATAATCTCCGGTATCTGTAAAAAGCGGATCCGGCCTTCCAGGAATGCCTCTACGGCTATCTCATTGGCGGCATTCATTACAGCCGGCATGCTCTCGCCTGCCTTTATGGCCTGGTAGGCCAGTCCAAGACAACGGAACTTGATCAGATCAGGCTTGTGAAAGGTCAGGCCGGAGAAGGTGGTCAGATCAAGCGTCTTGACGCCTGTTGCGACACGCTCAGGGTAGGAGAGGGCGTAGGCAATGGGCGCCTTCATGTCCGGGGTGCCGAGTTGAGCTATGACGCAGCCGTCGATGTACTCTACCATGGAGTGGATGATGCTTTGGGGATGAATATTGACGTCGATCTTCTCGACCGGTACGTCGAACAACCAACGCGCCTCCAATACTTCCAACCCCTTGTTCATCATGGTGGCCGAGTCGATGGTGATCTTGCGACCCATGCTCCAGTTAGGATGATTAAGGGCATCTTGCACCGTAACGCTGGCGAGTTGTGCGGTCGGCGTATTCAAAAATGGACCACCTGATGCGGTCAGAATAATTTTGCCGATATCTTCGCTGCGATGTCCTTCAATGGATTGGAAAACAGCGCTGTGCTCACTGTCCACCGGATAGAGTTTGACACCATACTCAGTTATCATTTCCATGAAAAGGTGACCGGCCGTGACCAGAGTCTCCTTATTTGCCAGGGCAATATCCTTACCTGCTTTTATGGCTGCGGCGGTAGGGACGAGTCCGGCTGCTCCGACTATGGCTGCCACGACCATCTCGGATTCATCGGCTGTGGCGGCAGCAATCAAACCCTCTACGCCGCCTGTGATCTCGACCTTGATACCGGAGCACAGCTCCTTGAGCCGAGGGATATCCTGGGCCGAGGCTACAGCCGCAATGCGTGGCGAAAACTGCCTGATCTGACGGGCAAACAGATCCAGATTGCGGCCGGCGGTCATGGCAATAACGCGAAAACGGTCCGGGTAGGCCGCTACAATCTCCAGGGTGCTGACGCCGATGGAGCCGGTTGATCCGAGGATGGAAAGATGTTTCATATGGCTATCCCTTGAAAAAAAAGATGACGTAATAGTAGGCGGCCGGGGCGGCGAAGATGATGCTGTCCAAACGGTCCAGTACGCCGCCATGGCCGGGGAAGATGGTGCCTGAGTCCTTGACGCCGAAGCTGCGTTTAAGCAGGGACTCGAACAGGTCGCCTGTTTGCCCGAGGATACCGATGAAGATTGCCGTCAGTAACGCATCTGTCAGAGTGAGTTGCGGAAAAAAGGTGAATCGGGCTAAAAGGGTGCCGCCGATACTGCCGACCAGTCCACCCAAAGAGCCTTCAATGCTCTTTTTGGGGCTGACCAAGGGGTACAGCTTATGACGGCCAAAGGCACTGCCGGTGTAGTAGGCGGCCGAGTCATTGGTCATGACGATCAGCATGATGACAAACAGCCACTGCACGCCGTGGGTGGTTTGGCGCAACAGGACCAGATGCATGAGCAGGAACGGGATATAGAAGAAGGCCAGCGTAGCGTAGGCTACCTCGCGGGCCGCATCGGCAATGTCTTTGATGCGAAAGAGGAACAGCAGGGCAAAGGCCAAAAACAGAGCGGCAATGGCCCCCAGTACAAGGCGATCATCACCTGTAAACGGGATAAAGATAAAAAGCGCGCCACAGGCGGCTGCCAGCCATGCCTCGACGGTTCTGTCCGGCAAGGCCATGCGGTAGAACTCGTGCATACCGATGAAGGTGAAGATGCCCAGCAAACAGGCAAAGAGTACGGGACCACCTTTGAGGATGGTCAGGATAACGACCGGCAGGAGGATGAGCGCGGTTACAAGGCGTTTAATGGTTAGTTCCTCTTGGTAATCTGATCGCTTGTTTTGCCAAAACGACGCTCTCGGGATTGAAAATCGGCCAGTGCCTTGTGAAACTCGTTGATGGTGAAATCCGGCCAGTTGGTTTCGGTGAAGTAAAGTTCAGTATAAGCCAATTGCCACAGCAAAAAATTGCTGATGCGCATCTCGCCACTGGTGCGGATCAGAAAATCGGGGTCCGGCAAGCCGCCGGTGTCCAGATACTCTGCAAATGTGTCTACCGTAACATCATCGGCACTCAGCTTTCCGGCAACCATGTCCCGTGCCATACGTGCAGCGGCCATACTGATCTCTTGCCGGCCGCCATAGGAGAGCGCCAAGGTCAGAACCATGCCGGTGTTACCGGCAGTTTCAAGAGTGGCTTCGTCCAGTGTCTGATTAACATCCTCAGGCAGGTCACTACGGTTACCGATGATGTTGTAGCGGATGTTATTGCGCATCATCCGGGCTGTTTCCCGGCGGATGTACTTCTTGAGCAGTGTCATTAGCGCCCGCACCTCGATGGGCGGGCGGGACCAGTTTTCGGAAGAGAAGGCAAACAGGGTCAGATACTTGATCCCGAGCTGAGATGCCTGCTCAACCACCATTTTTACTGTTTCCGCACCCCGTTGGTGGCCAACGATACGTTTGAGCATGCGTTGTTGGGCCCAGCGTCCGTTGCCATCCATGATGATGGCCAGATGTGTGGGGAGTTTGTCCGGGTGAAGCGGCTCCATTATACTTCCATAACCTCTTTTTCCTTGTGGGCCACTGCTTCGTCCATCTTGGCTTCGAAGCTCTTGGTGATATCCTGGACCTCTTTCTCGGATTTTTTCAACTCATCCTCGGTAATTGCCTTGTCCTTCTCCAGTTTCTTTAAGCGGTCGATAGCGTCACGGCGAATATTGCGCAGGGCGACCTTATCTTCCTCAGCCTTTTTCTTCAGGTCTTTTACAATTTCCTTTCGGCGCTCTTCTGTAAGCGGCGGCAGATTCAGGCGGATGGTTTTGCCGTCATTGGAAGGGGTCAAGCCGATGTTGGCATTGAGGATGGCTTTCTCGATGGCCGGGATGATCTTTGCTTCCCAGGGGGCTATGGTGATAGTACGTGGCTCAGGGACTGCCAGAGTGGCCACCTGGCTGATAGAGGAAAGATTGCCGTAATAATCCACCTTGACGCTATCCAGAATACCAGTGCTGGCTCGCCCGGTTCTGATCTTCTGGAATTCGTTCTTAAGAACGCCCAGGGTCTTCTCCATGTGGGACTTCATGTCGTCAAGTACGCTCTTTTGCATGGTTATTATTCTCCTTGTACGATGGTTCCGATCTCTTCGCCGCTGATAACCTTTTTGATGTTACCTTCAGTGGTCAGGTCAAAGATAATGATGGGCAGATTGTTGTCCATGCAGAGTGAGGTCGCGGTGGCATCCATAACCTGCAGACCTCTTTTGAGGACATCAATGTAGGTCAGTTTGGGAAGTTTGACGGCATCCGGATCCTTCATCGGATCTGCCGAGTAAACGCCATCCACCTTGGTCCCCTTGAGAATCACCTGGGCGTTGATCTCCATTGCCCTCAGGCTGGCTGCGGTATCGGTAGTGAAGTAGGGGTTGCCGGTACCGGCACCGAAGATGACCACTCGCCCCTTTTCCAGGTGACGCATGGCTCGACGACGGATGTAGGGTTCAGCGACCTCCTGCATATCAATGGCTGACTGGACTCGGGTGGCAACACCGACCTTCTCCAGCGCATCCTGCATGGCCAAAGAGTTGATCATGGTGGCCAGCATGCCCATATAATCAGCGCTGGCACGATCCATTCCCTTGGATGAGGCTGCCAGCCCGCGGAAGATGTTGCCCCCACCGATGACAAGTGCCAGTTGCACTCCCTGGCTGACAACTTCTCTAATCTCGGCGGCGATAGTATTGATGGTGTTTGGGTCAATGCCGTAGCCCTGATCGCCGGCCAGTGACTCGCCGGACAGCTTCAGGAGAACCCTGGAAAATGACGGCCTGCTCATAACGTGCCTCCCGTCTGGATGTGGTATAAAAAAAGCCGGCCATTTAGGCCGGCTTTTAAAATTATTTCAGGCCGGCCGCAGCCGCCACTTCGGCGGCAAAGTCCGATTCCTTCTTTTCAAGGCCTTCGCCCAGTACATAGCGTTCAAATCGCGTGATCACGACAGGCCCACCGACACTGTTTCCGATTTCCTTCACAACTTGCTGAATGCTCTTATCAGTGTCCTTGACAAAAACTTGCTCATTCAAGCAGATTTCCGCATAAAACTTGTTTATCTGGCCATCGATGATTTTTTCGATGATGGCATCCGGTTTTCCTGATTCTTTGGCTTTTACGCGATAGATTTCCTTCTCGCGTTCCAGTACATCGGCCGGAACCTGATCGCGGGTAATAAAGCGGGGGCCCGCAGCGGCCGAGTGCATTGCTATGTCCCTTACGAACGACTGGAGTGCTTCGCGGTTTGCATCGGTGACGGCCGGGCCTTCCACCTGTACTAGCACACCTATCTTGCCGCCGGCATGAATGTAGGAGCCTATGCAGCCATTTCCGGTGATGTCGAATTTGGCAAAACGACGAATCTGGATGTTTTCACCAATTATTGAAACTGATTCGCTCAGATAGGTTTGGACATTCTTTGAGCTGTCGCCAACATAGGGCTGCTCAAGCATAGCGGCACAGTCGGCTGGTGAGGTGGCCAGGATGTGGCGGCCGATATCGGATACAAAGGACTGGAACTTCTCGTTCTTGGCAACGAAGTCGGTTTCGCTGTTAATTTCCAGCAGAACCCCGCTCTTCAGGTCGTCCGAAACAAAAGCGG
>MHXL01000133.1:0-176 GCA_001824455.1 Desulfuromonadaceae bacterium GWB2_53_15 | reverse complement strand
TTGCCATTATATCCTCCTTCCCCATGCATCTAAGGGGAACTTTAAATTTTATATGAACTCTGCTTTATTCTGCAGCTTCTTCGACTTGCTCAACAGCACCTTCGGTATCAGCTTGGAGGGCAGTGTTACGTGCCTGAGCACCATCAATGACCGCATCGGCAATTTTTGAGCTCAGT
>MHXL01000132.1 GCA_001824455.1 Desulfuromonadaceae bacterium GWB2_53_15 | reverse complement strand
CCAACACCATTTCATCCCATTGCGGGTAATCGACAGGATTTACAATTTCCAGCTTCATGAAAACTCCTATCCAGCTTTCTCTTATGGTCGCATGAATACTAAGATCCGTTGCCTTTCTGCATCATTGCCGGTCAAGCCTGCACTACATTGGGATAGCATCCTCGATATACGCCCCGCGTATCTACTATCAACCGTGCGTGCTCCCGAATCATTTCATAATCGCAGTCGTCATGATTCGTAGCAATGAGGACACAATCATAACCCGTCAAATTATGCTCGTTGATCTCAACACTGGAGAGATCAAAGTGGAACGCCCGCATTTTCGGGAAGACCGGCACATAGGAATCACTGTAATCAACATGTGCCCCTTTCTTTATCAGCTTGTCCATCAGGGTAACGCTGGGTGACTCACGCATGTCGTCTACATTTTTTTTATAAGCAATGCCAAGTACCAGCACACGCGCCCCTTTAAGGGCCTTTCCACGATCGTTGAGGGCATCCATGACCTTGCCGATGACCCAATCCGGCATGGCGGTATTTACTTCACCGGCCAGTTCAATGAAGCGGGTGCATATTCCGTATTCACGGGCCTTCCAGGTAAGGTAAAAAGGATCTATGGGGATGCAGTGGCCACCAAGGCCCGGGCCTGGATAGTAAGGGGTAAAGCCAAACGGTTTAGTGGAGGCGGCATCGATAACCTCCAGGATTTCGATACCCATGGTGTCGCAGACAATCTTGAGCTCATTGACAAGCCCGATATTTACCGCCCTGTGGATGTTTTCCAGCAACTTGGACATCTCGGCGGTCCGGGTACAGGAAACCGGTACCACCCTGCTGACAACCTTTCCGTACAGCGCAACCCCGACCTCAAGACAATCCGGTGTAGTTCCTCCACATACTTTCGGAGTATTACTGGTTGAATAGAACTTGTTACCAGGGTCTTCCCGTTCCGGCGAATAAACCAAAAACAAGTCCTTTCCAACCTTAATCCCCTTGGATTGCAGACGAGGTAGTAATACTTCTTCGGTTGTCCCCGGATAGGTAGTGCTTTCCAGGCTGATCACTTGCCCAGGGCGAAGATATGGCAGGATTGCCTCCATGGAGTTGATGATGAATTTCATGTCAGGTTCGCGATTATTATTGAGCGGAGTCGGCACACAGATAATCAGCGCATCAGCCTCCGACGCCCGGCTGAAATCTGTAGTGCCGTCAAAGAGTCCGGCTGCAACTGTGGCTGCAATTGGTTCAGCAGGAATGTGTTTCAGATAACTGCGCCCTGCAGCCAGCTTATCCAGCTTTTGCTGGTCGGTATCGAAACCAAGTACCCGATAGCCTGATTTGGAAAAACTCAGCAGTAATGGCAGGCCAACATATCCAAGTCCAATAATGCCTATTACGGCTGATTTCTGTTCTATTTTGGAAAGAAGTTGCTGTTTCATAAGGATTTCCTTCCCCTGTTATGAATCAACCTGCCTACAAGAACACTACTTCCTGACGTCTTGTCTCCAGAGGAGCATCCCCGCCATTTCCACCCTCATCAGGGAGCTGATACGAGGAGCTGCGAAAATACCTTTTGATTTCTTGGGCAACATACTCAATCTGCTCTTCCTTGAGTTCGGGAAACATGGGCAGGGAGACAAGTTCTTCAGCACACTGTTCAGCTACCGGATAACTGCCTTTCCCTTTTCCCAGAGAAGCATATGCAGATTGAAGATGGATCGGAACCGGATAGTGAATTCCACAGCCGATCCCCTTGTCTGTCAATGCCGTCATAAAAGCATCCCGATTTTTGACACGAATGGCGAAGACATGGTTTATATGATGTGCATAATCCATATTTTTGGGCAATGTCACCTCTTCCACATCAGCCAGCATGAGTTTATATAACTCTGCATTGCGGATGCGCGCCTCATTCCAAGCGGTCAAATATTGCAGTTTCACACCCAGGACCGCACCCTGAAGACCATCCATGCGGCTATTTACACCAACTACTTCATGGAAATATTTTTTGGACTGGCCATGATCACGCAACATCTTCACCTTGGCTGCCAGGTCCGGATTATTGGTCACAACGCCACCGGCCTCACCATAAGCACCGAGGTTCTTACCCGGATAAAAGCTGAAACAACCTGCATCACCCATTGACCCTGCCCGCTTCCCCTTATATCCTGCCCCGTGTGCCTGGCAGGCATCCTCGATTACATAAAGCCCATGCTTCCTGGCTATGTTTATAATCGGGTCCATATCAGCCATCTGACCATAGAGATGCACCGGAATCACAGCCTTGGTCTGCGGAGTAATTGCAGCCTCCAGCAAGGCTGGATCCATGGTGTAACTATCTTCGTCAACATCCACAAACACAGGGCTTGCGCCACAGAGACTGATCGCTTCCGCAGTTGCAATAAATGTATTTGGAACGGTAATCACCTCATCGCCCTTACCAACGTCTAGAGCCAGGAGGGCCAGCCAAAGGGCCTCGGTACCACTGCCAACCCCGATCGCATGACTGCATTGGCAATACGAGGCAAAGTGTTTTTCAAAGTTTTCTACAAAAGGACCGCCTGAAAATGCACACGCACCAAGCACTTGCTTCAAGGCATCATCAATTTCTTCAGATAGCGGTAAATACTGGGCTTTCAGATCGAGAAACGGGATTTTCATAGTTTTCCTCCTCATGAGATATTTTCCTCATTAGTCTGGCAGGATTTCCTGCAACAATCACATTGGGGGGAACATCTTTCGTCACCACGCTGCCGGCGCCGACAATAGAATTTTCACCTATGGTCACTCCGCACAACAATGTCGAGCTTGATCCAACTGAAGCACCTTTTTTAATAAGCGTGGTTCCACATGTCCAATCTTCCTCAGTCTGCAGATTTCCATCGTTTGTAGTTGACCGGGGATAAAGATCATTTATGAATGTCACGTTATGACCGATGAAGACATCGTCCTCTATGATCACGCCTTCGCAAATAAAGGTGTGGCTGGAAATTTTACAATTTCTGCCTACAATTGCATTTTTTTGAATTTCCACAAATGCTCCGATTTTTGAATTATCGCCAATCTCACAACCGTACAGGTTGATGAATTTGGTCAACTTGACATTTTCACCGAGCTTTACGTCACTTGACACACATACATATTCACCCATGGCAAACTCCTTTCTTAGCTGTAATTACCATAACTACATATAAACAACTTCACCGCCCATTTTCAGTGACTTCATAGACGACTCCAGCATTCTGACAACCCGCAGTCCGGCAACGCCGTCATTGATAGGTCTTTTGCCAGTTTCCACACATTCCACAAAATATTCCGCTTCGCATTTAAGTGCCTCCACATCCTTAACCTTTGGTGACCACATATCCCCGATACGATAACTGGTGCGCAACGTATTCAATTTCTCCCTGGTTATACTGTGCCCGTTCTCAACGCCCCTGTCATAGACCCTTATCTTTTCATCAGATACAAGATCATTCCAAACGATCATCTTCTTATGACCGCCAATCAAAGTAGTCCGAATCTTGACCGGCGATATCCAGCTGACATTGAAATGGGCAATCAGGTTGCCGGAAAAATAAACCGTAATGTAAGCCACGTTTTCAATATCGTCGTTAAAGTGGGAGATACCTGTAGCAGCAACTGCAATCGGTTCCTTACCGATCAGATGATGCATGATTGATAGATCGTGAGGTGCCAGATCCCAGATAACGTTGACATCTTTTTGAAAGAGCCCGAGATTGATTCTTATGGAATCAAAGTAATACAGGTCACCTAGTACATCTTCCTCTATGAGCTGTTTGATCTTTTTAACCGCTCCGCTAAACAGGAAAGTATGGTCAACCATAATGGTAAGGTTTTTGATTTCAGCCAACTCGATCAGTTCCATGGCCTGTGCAGAATTTGCAACAAACGGCTTTTCTATGAAGACATGCTTACCGTTTCGCAGTGCGTTCTTTGCAAGTGCATAATGAGTCGAGACAGGAGTAATGATTGCCACTGCATCAATTTCCTTGGACTTGATGATGTCATTGCAATCGTTGGTTATATTGATTCCCGGATAATTATTTTTTACCTGTGAGAGGGCATTCTGCTCCAAATCGCACACAGAAACCACCGAAGCGCCCGGGATACTGTTGAAGTTTCTGACAATATTAGGCCCCCAATATCCATATCCGATGACCCCAATTTTCAACATGGTTTGGCCCTCTCTTTATTGTGAAATAGGTCTTATTTACTCCGACGACCTTGACTCTGATAACCAGAATAAGTGCGATAATGAACCTAAAGGTTTCAATAGGCCCCTTTACCCCGTAATACCGCCATCGGCGTTGCCAGGAGGAGCTTGATATCGAGCCAGAGCGACCAGGACCGGATGTACTTGAGATCAAGCCTGACCATACCGTCAAAAGTAGTAAGACTCCTTCCACGTACTTGCCACAATCCTGTTATTCCGGGTTTCCTGGCAAGAATCCGGAACCAGTGCCAGACACCATAATCTGCAACTTCATAAGGAATAGGAGGTCGCGGACCCACCAGAGACATGTCTCCCATAAGGACGTTCAACAACTGGGGCAATTCATCGATACTGGATTTCCTCAGAAAATTTCCTATAGGAGTGATTCGCGGATCGTTCCGGATTTTAAAAACAACTGTGCCGTCTCTTGATTCAGACTCATTTTTCAGATTGTTGTCGATGAAGTTCTTTATGAACTCGCGATGGATGGCATCATTGTTATTGGTGTGCATGGATCTGAATTTCAGAAAGACAAATGGTTTGCCGAATTGCCCGAGCCGTTCCTGCCTGAAGAACACCGGCCCATGGGAAGTTGCCTTGACAAGTATCGATACAATCAGGAATATCGGTGAAAATATTATTAATCCAATAGTGCTCCCAACTATATCCATAACCCTTTTGGCATAGTTGGCAACCCGGCTGCCCAGGTCTTTTTGAATAATCTCCGGATAGAAATACGGATTGAATTTATCTCCCCACTCCCGCCCTTCTTTTCCTCCTCGTTTATCGGGAAACACAAGAACAGACAGGTTGATCTTTTCATTAAGTGACTGAACTAGGTTCTTTTGAAGGTATTCCCTGACCTTTGACTCAACCGTGTCTCTGGAATGTTCCACTGCATTGTCAGGTATACTGGTAAAAACAATGCCCAGCAAAGAATCGGTCTTAAGCCAACCACAGGCATCTGTATCGCGTATATCGCTTAAGATTGTTTCAGACATTACGGCAAGAAAGTTTTCTCTGCCCGACTTGTCTTCTACTGCACCAATATCTAGCAGCAGTAGCAGCATGCTTTCCTGTGTGCGCTCAGACCTTTTTCGCTCACGACTGAGGACATGATGAAACAGATCTTCTTCGAGTATCTTTCCGGTGTTTACGGACGGAGTGTCTGTTGACCATAAGAAACCGTTATTAACGGTGATAATCTTTGACATCACAACCTCCTGTCGAGCAACTGCACTCCGACCGATCAATGCAATCTTTTATAAATAAAATCGGGTATATAAACCTTCCTTTTATTGAGTATGATGCCCAGGATTTTGCCGCCATTTCTCTCAATCTTGTTTTTTACGCTTTCAATTACATGCATCCGCGTCCGCTCTGCCTCCATCACCAAAACAACGCCGTCTGTAAAACGGGATATAGCCATACTGTCGGGTGATGTAATTGCTGGGGAGGAATCAATAAGAACGAGATCAAATTTATCCTTCAATTCTTCAAGAAAGCTGATTGCAGCGGAGTGGTCATACACCTGGGGAATCAGGGCCGGGCCCGGAAAGATCGGGGAGAGAAATACATTGGCATTACTTGCCTTATAATAGGCTTTATCAATAGTATCTCTGTCACCCATGGCATCTTTCCAGCCATAGCACCCTTTAATGTCAAAATACATGTGTTGGCTTGGATTATGGTGAGCAGCATCCATGATAAGAACTGTCTTATTAAGTCTGACAGCCGCCATTCGTGCAAACTCGCTGACAATTGTCGAAACACCTTCATCACCTTGAGGCCCTATGAATAAAATCGTTTTTTCTGGAGAATCCGGCAGAAGACACTCAATGTTTTGAAACAAACAGAACATTTCTGCTTCCATTGACAGAGTTGTATTGTTCTCTGAAGTTTTTTCAGACAAGCGGCTGTCCTTTGCTCGAGTCTTTTTCTTTGGCTGCTTTTCTTCCAGCACGGTGATCAATGGCGGGATATCAGAATCATTTTTTTCCCGCTGGGCCTGTTCCAGTGCCTCATAAATATTGCTCATAATTTATTCTCCCGTTTGCCTTGTCCGAGTATTTACCCCGCCGGCAACTAGTTTGTCCCTTTCCGGGAAATATATCTTTTCACCTTCCTGGATCTTATTGACATTGGCTATTTGGGGATTGTTTTTTACAACCATGTTAAGCAGGTCTTTATCAATAGATCCATAGCGTTGCAGGATAAGCCATGCAAGAGTATCCCCCTTCTTAACGACTCTATGGGCAAGCGCCACTTTTTCTACATGTTTTTCTCCAGTATCTGTTTCAATACGTTTCTGTTCCTCAATTTCAAGTGGCGCGGCCTGAACAACCTGAACCGTACTCTCATGGCCTGCATTCCCATTTGTAATAACAGCTGTTTTGGCTTGCTCTGGGGCAGGCAAAATATGGTTCATATTCCCGATTAGCCAAACAACAGAGACAGCAACAAGCAAACCTATGAGAACCGGCATTTTCCATCTTGGTGTAACGTGACTAACCATTCTGAAATCTGATATGATTTCTTTGGCAACCTTGGATGTAACTATTTTCTCTTGATTGCCAAATGAGGTAACAAGGCAATTATCACACAGAATATTGATGTTTCTTGGAATCCCTTCTGCCTCCCTTACAATTCGACTCAAAGCTCCACGACTGAAAATTTCAGGTTCATGTATTATCGTCCTGGACAGTCTGTGGTTGATATATTCAAAACTTTCGCTTCTGGAAAGCGGCAGGATCCTGACCCTGATTGCTATTCGTTGCTTAAGTTGCCTCAATGCGTGTTGGTTGAGTTTTTGTTCGAATTCCGGCTGTCCGGTCAATATCACCTGGATAAGTTTGTCTGTAGATGATTCAAGGTTGGAGAGCATTCGCAGGTTTTCCAGAGTCTCAATCGGCATATTCTGAGCTTCATCAATAATCAGAACAACGTTCCGGCCCGCCTTATACTCGTCAATCAGTATCTGATGAAGCTGATCAACCATTGAACAAACGTCATCAGCTTCAGGAACGCACCCCAAATTCTGATAGATGGTTTTCAAAAGCGGCTTGAATGAAATATTGGCATTGAAAATATAGATTGTTTTAACGTTAAGTTTATCAATGCTGCCCAGAGAATTGATTCTTTCCAGAAAAGAACGAATGATTGTAGTTTTTCCAACTCCGACCTCGCCAATTATAGCGACGAAACCCTTTCTTCTATTGACGCCGCAGATGACCGCAGCCAAAGCTTCTTTGTGGCTGGGGCTCAAAAAGAGCAATTCCGGATCAGGCGTGATATTGAATGGTTCTCTTTTTAGATTAAAATATTTGAGATACATACATTCAACTTTCTTTAAAGGATATGGTTGCAAGAACCGGCATGCCAAGACGATTTTCTACTTTCTCGGGTGTAGAAAAACTCATTGAGGCAGATTCGCGTACAAATGCCAATCCAAGTCCTGTGACCAGGCCGGCTATGATGCTCAAGGCAATATTCATCATTTTTTTGGGTTTGAGTGGGCCTGCGGGAGCAGCGGCTTTCTGAATGACGCTTATATTAGCCATTTTAAGACGGTTCATATCGTCAGTAATGCGAGCCTCCTCAGTTTTTTCACTATATGTTTGATAATTTTTTTCATTGATTGCCTGTTCTCTTTTCAATTGTTGAATGTCTTTTTCTGAATAATCAAGTGCCCTAACCTTGCCATTCACCTCTGCAAGTTGCTGGCTTAAAACTGATGCTTTGCCTTTTTGTGCATTTAGTTCCGTTTCTGCTTTAAGTAATTCAATTTCTGTATTCTGGTAAACTCTGTCTTCAGTTTTCACCTTGCTGCTGATCTCTTCTTCCTGTTCTTTCAAATTATCCTTGACCATCTGTATTTCTTTACGTGCATTGACCACCAATCTGTTAGTTGCAGTATATTTTTTCGAAAGAGCCTGTTCATTCAATTGCAACGCCAGAAGCCTGGCTTTAGTTTCAACTATAATTCTGTCTCTCTCAGTACTTGTATGTCGAGTGTTGCTCTCAGACAGTGTTTTTATCTGTTCTTTTAGTGTTAATAATCTTTTGTGCATTTCAGACATGGTTTTTTGAGTATTTTTAAGTTCCGTATCCAATTCGCTGCGCTGCCTGAGGAGAAGAGTGCGCTGTTCATCCAGCGAGAACACACCAGCTTGCTGCTTGAATGTCTGTAGATTATTTTCAGATTCTTTCAATTTTTGGTCATAGGCCACAAGTTGCATTTCAAGAAATGAAGATTTGGGGTCACTGAAAACCTGAAGATGTTTTTCCTTGAACAAATCTACTAGCAGGTTAAGCGCAGCAGCAGCCACTTGTGGATCTTTATGCTGGAAGGAAACTTTTATGACGTTGGATTTCTTTACCCCTTCGATTGTGAGTTTTTTCTGGAATATACCTATGGCAACATCAATTGGTTTTACATTTTCTGGAGGATTTTCAAGCAATTCGGGATACATTTTTTCAACTTTAATAGAGGTAATTACTTTCTCGATCAGATCTTTATTATTCAATATCTGGATTTCCGAGTTTGTTATTTCCTGCTGACTAAGAGACATTACAGGCGCATTGTTTCCTACTACTGACCGATTCATATATTCAGTGCCGATTTTAACCAAGATAGTGGACTCTGCCTCGTAAACAGGGTCAATAAGGAATGAACCTATGGACACGGTCATAACGATTGCAATAAACACGCTTAAAATAAGTTTTTTGTGCTTAAAGATGACTGTAAGAAAATCCCTCAAATCATTTGAATTGCCGTAATAATTACTAACTGGATTTTCCATGATGTTTACCTCGCTTAATCGTTCTAAAGGCCATTCAAGCTATAGCTGAAAGGTATTGGAATATTTCTGCGTAAGTACTGATCGACCCACATATTCATGTTGGCAATACCGGATTTAGGCACATGGACTATGTCATTAGGCATAAGAACAATGTCCTGGGATATATCCGTGTTATCAATTGCATTTTTAAGGTTCACCATCATTGTGCTCAATTGGTTATCCACTGTTCTACGAACGATAATTATGTTTTCAGTACTGGCAGAATCCTTGAATCCACCGGCCTGTGATATTGACTGCAATATCGTCATTGGCGCTGTCAATGTAATGAGACCTGCCCTGTTCACCTCGCCGTCCACATAGATCCGCTGAGATGTAAACGTTCGAACAAAGACCGTGATTTCCGGTTTTTCAATATCTGCAGAATATTTTTTCCTGAGTTGTTCAGTGAGTTCGGATGGGGTAAGTCCGGCAACCATAATCTCGTTGGCCAGCTGGAGAGAAATGCGGCCGTCAGGGCGAACAACGACCAATTCGTTAAGTTCCGGGTTGTAAAAGAATTTTATTTCCAGTTGATCTCCGGCCTGAATCTGATAATCCTTCACAACAGTAGTGGTATTTAGGGACATTACGGGATGAGGGACCGTATTTTTCACTACAGGGGCGCATGATGACAACAAGAGGATGATAAAGAACGTTATACCTGCTCGAAACAGTTCCATTATGTAGCCCTCCCAATAAAAGTATTTATTTTATTAATTACAAACAATCATTCCACATTAACCAATACTGGCAATAACTCTTTATGGTTTTTTTTTAGAAATTAAGTACATTAATAATACAACCATAGTACTAGTACTTTTATATAATGTTACTGGATGGTTACCTGTGCAGACTCGACTATCCTGCACACGTTTTCATTATCCAGGCTGTGGTGTTGGTTCGTGTAATCGATCAAGAAGAATGTTTGTGCGGTTTTGAATGAGGACAGCTATAAGCGGGAAGGTAAGACGGAACCCTTTGGAAGCATACGACTGCTAATGAATGGAAAACTTTATACGAAATAGATGGTGCCTGATTATTCATGAAAAAACATAAGAATTAATGATTTAATGAGGTTTCGTACGATGGGCTCATGAGAAGAGAAATAAGTTGAGAACGGCTTGAAACATTGAATTTCTTGAAAATATGGCTTATGTGCGCCTTGACGGTCTGCTCGCTCATAAAAAGGTGTTCTGCTATTTCTTTATTCTTTTTTCCTTTGGTTATATAGTCCAGAACTTCTTTTTCTCGTTTGCTTACGTTGTCAATCTTACCACTTCTTGAATCCGTACCAGCCTTGTACAGGAGCGCTTTAAGATTACTGTTGTTTATCCATATTTGATCTTCATACACCAGCTTCAAGGCTTTTTTCATCAATGTGGTATTCTCGTCAGTTGAAAGAACCCCATGAAGCTTGTGCATGAGAATCAACGTTACAACCTTTTCCTGCTGCAGGCCAGTGTCCAGAAGTATAATTTTCGATTCCGGCCAACGCTTTGCCAGCTGTTCATTCAAACTGCATTGATCGGCAATAATTATATCAGGGTTGTAATAGTGAATTTCGGTGCCCATATCATCGATAAATACAAGATCACCGCAACTTTCTTTCTTGATAAGCTCATAAAGCGCTTCTGCAATTACTCTACTTTTGAGGCTAATTAAGATATTCACCAGACATAATCCTTTCACACCTGAAATGGCGGCAATAATGGAATTATGTAATATGGGAAGAATGGAATGCTATCAGTTGTTTACATTTTATGGCACATGAACGTGATGTCAAGGCAGTGTCGCAATTTATTATTTTTTTTAGAATGTTAATCCAGGTACGCGCAATTATTACAGCATGTTGCACATTTTTTAATTAAGTTTACATTGCACCATAACCCCATGTTTTTATCAATGTGTATTGTCGCGCCTAATATAATAATACTACTACCCAGACAATCACTACCTA
>MHXL01000131.1:8459-10662 GCA_001824455.1 Desulfuromonadaceae bacterium GWB2_53_15 | reverse complement strand
GCAAGATTTTAAAACTGCTGAAAGACGACATCAAAGGGCTTAAGAATGTAAGCCAAAAGAATCGTGGCAAGGGCAATATGGTTGTAGATCTGATGTACGTCGGGAAAATCAGCGATCTAGTGGATCTGCTGCTGGACAACTTTGAAAAGGATTCGCAAATGAAAAGCTTCAGTCCCGAGATTGAAGGCAATAAGGTTGTCTTTAAAAATCAGTAGGCACTGTTTATTTAGCTGAGTAGCCCACAATCACACCACAGGAGGCAACAACGTTGAAAGCACTAAAATCTCTGGCTTTGCTCGCTGTACTGGTACTCACTTCACTGCAACTCAATGGATGTTCCACGATGACTGCAGGTGGCGAATGCGCTGCCGAATCAATGAACCCGACTATCATGGCTACTCTTGATTCCTTTGAAAGCGCTGCCATGTCAATCAAGCTTTCCAACCGCGTACTCCTTGAAACTCCACTTTCAGAACAAGACGAGTGGCCTTCCAAACTTTATGGCGCTCCCTCCGGAGCTGCACTTTTCAAGATGGGGCTGTCTCTGTTTGGCTCCACCCAAGGAGTCACTATCCCGACAGAAATGGATCCGGAAACAGGCTTTCCCCGTCCTACCAGCACGCTGTATGTGTTCTTGAAGGACCGCAACCAGATGCTGGACAAAGAGTGCAGCAAAAATGATATCAGTTTTTTCAAGGGCAAGCCTAACAAGGTTATTTCCTGCCCTCTGGGAAAACGCAAGAAAGACGGTACGATCGACGACAACGTTTACCGCAACCCCTTGATGGCTTATGGCGTAGTTACCGGAAACAAGGAAGAAGTGCTTAAGATGCAGCAGGATATCGACCTGCAATCCAAAGGCTTCAAGCAGTGCAATGCCTTCATCTACAAGACAACCGAAGAAATCAAGGATGAGAAGGTCAAGAAAGCCGCCTGCCCTGACCTGGCTCTAAAAGATGAAACCGTCAAGGCCTCACTTACGAAGAAGGTAACTGAAAAGAAAGAAGAATTGGCAGACCTGGAAAAAGCTCACGGCAAGCTGGCCAACAAGGTTTACAAAGCATCAGTAGCCGGGGCTGACTTCTCAACAGCAGCAATGTTGAAGATAGGGTGCGCAATAGTAAATGGCATTCGTGCACTCCCCAATGCAAAGAATGAGCTGGCAGGCCTTAAGGGAGCTTACAACATAGCGATGCTCCTGCCCCGCATCAAGAACATTGTAAAGGCCACCGGGCTCTACAAGGACAACCTCAGCCTACAATACACGGTTTACAAGACCATGTACCAGCAGATTAAAGGCACCTATGAAATCAAGGACGACGAGCCGACCAAGCAGGCTCTCTTGAGAATCGAAAATGCACAAATGGCTCTGGCAGAAATTGAACCCAAGCTCGTTCTTGCCGCTGCCGGCAAAGACGTGGAATTCTCCGATTATGAACTCATGAAACTCAATGTAATGGCAGCTTTATTCCCAGCCAACACTGCCTTGGACCAGGAGTTGCGCACTGCCTGGAATGATACAGAGCTTGCGTGGTAGCATCTTCCACTTTCAATTGTTGCGCATCAAATTGCAAAGCAACGGGAGCTATAATGAAGATTCCATTTAAACTGCTGTTTGTATCACTGGCGGCACTGCTGGCGTTTGGCTGTGCCACAGCACCGGATGTTGTTTATGTGACCGAGGCACAACAGGTCACGAGCCAAGCCCTGGAGCCGGTTTACCTATTGCCGGGCACCCTGGAAAAGGATCTGAAAACCTGGAAACTGCCACCTGAAATGTCGGGTGTGATCATGAACACGGTGACTGAGCAAATCGAGAAAACCAAGCGTTTTACAAAGGTTATCGAGGGGCAGATCGCCGGCAACAACACTTATGTCATCCAACCGGGGATTGACAGCCTGAGCTACACGGAAACTCCCATTCCAACTGACCCTACCAGAAAGAAAGTGGCAGTTAAGGCGCGGGTACGCCTTGATGTCAAGTACATGAATGACAGGGGCGAATTCAGGCAGTTCAGGCCATTCAGTGATCTGAGAACGCTGGACGAAAGGGTTTCCAATAAGTTCCCGGTAACGGCGGAAAAGAAACTGGAGTATTATACGGAAGTTATTGAGGTCGGCTATAAAGCGGCCGCAAACCTGCTGGGAGTTGCGTTCAACCCAAGTTATGTTATGGGCAAGGTCAGCAAGTTGAACGGCAAGG
>MHXL01000131.1:7448-8430 GCA_001824455.1 Desulfuromonadaceae bacterium GWB2_53_15 | reverse complement strand
ATCCGCCACATGCCCAAGAAAGAAGTTGAGGTTATCGATGATAACGGCAAAGTGCTGGCGGTCATTGACGGTTTGACTATTAATGACGGCTCGATTACCGGCAAGGTTTATGAAAAGTCCGGGGCATCCGTCAAAGAAGGCTCAAAGGTCAGAGCCAAGGTTAACGACTTGACAGAGTAATTTGAGACATGACCATACAAAAACAGCGGGAAAGCATATTTGCTTTCCCGCTGTTTTTTAAGGTCGCACAACATCACATCCTGAAACTATTTCATCAGCACCTTCAGCGCCTGTTTGAGCATATCCTCCACCGAGCCTCCTTGTGCAGCATCCAGTCCAGCCAGCGCTCTTCGCACCTGCGGTTCCTTGTAACCCAGATTAAGGAGGGCAGAGGCCACATCGTCCATGACATCTCCGGTCGGTATCTCCCGCAGCTCTGCAGCCGGTACGGAACTCAGGTCAAGCCTGCACACCTTGTCCTTCAATTCCAGAACCAGTCGTTCGGCGGTTTTCTTGCCAATGCCCGGTATGGCCGACAACTTGTGGATATCCCCTTGACTAAGAGCCTGGGCCAAAGTCGCCGGCTGGATGTTTGAAAGGATATCACGGCCCATTTTTGGACCGATTCCCGAGACCGAGATGAGCAGTTGAAAGAATGACTTCTCCAGCCTGGTGCGGAATCCGTAAAGTTGGATTGCATCCTCCCGCACACTGGTATGAATCTGCAAGGAAGCAGAGCCACCTTCCTCAGGAAGCTCGTAGTAGGTGGAAAAAGGGATCAGCACCCGGTAGCCGACACCGTTAACGTCAAGGATAATATGATCCGGGGATTTGTGGGCGATCGTGCCCGTCAACATGGCAATCATGGTTTGAAGTTCCTCCAGGAGGTGGCCCGCTTGGATGGCGGCGGACCGGTCTGATGCGTGAGCCCATGGGAATTGATGTGGCAGATGGCCACTGCCAGTGCATCCGAGGCATCGGC
>MHXL01000131.1:2122-7352 GCA_001824455.1 Desulfuromonadaceae bacterium GWB2_53_15 | reverse complement strand
CAAGGCCGTGTATTCGGCAACCGGCAACCCGGCATGAACAGCCGCCACAATAGCAGCGCCCCGCGCCTGACCCAATTTGAGGGCACTCTGTGCATTGGTAGAAAAGAAGATGTTCTCCACAGCCACCTCGTCAGGCTGGTACTGGGCTATGACAGCCAAAAGGCCGTCGAAGATCCTCTTTAACCGGCCAGGAAAATCCGCGGCGCTATCGGTAAATATGCCACCATTATCCACATGGACCAGACGGTTTCCAGCCTGCTCAACGATGCCATAACCAGTGATGCGCGAACCTGGATCTATGCCTAGAACTCTCATTTAAAACCCGCAACCGCCGCCATGCTTGTGATGGTATTTTTGATGATATTCTTCCGCCGCCCAGAAGGTGTCCATAGGAACAATTTCGGTCACGATTCTGCGCTGCAACCTGCCGGACTGGTCAAGACGCTCCAGCGACTCCTGCGCCAATCGAAGTTGCTGCTCGGTGTGATAAAAGATGGCCGAACGATACTGGCTGCCCACATCCGGCCCCTGGCGATTGAACTGAGTCGGATCATGGGCGCGCCAAAAGATATCCAGCAACTGTTCGTAGGATATCTGTTCAGGATCGAAAAGCACCTCTACCGCTTCGGCATGACCTGTATCTCCCGTACAGACATCCCGATAGGTTGGGTTATCGGTATGACCACCGGCATAACCCACCCGCGTGGCAATCACACCCGCCACGTTACGGAATTCTTCCTCCACACCCCAGAAGCAGCCGGCAGCAAAGGTAGCCTTTTCCATTTATTTCCCCCGACCCAGTCAAGCTGGATAACGCCGCAGAAAACCATCTGTAACTAATAAAGTAACAAGGGAGCCGAAGCTCCCTTGTATCACTACATCATCTTTTCCATCTCATCCGAAGATATATCGAAGTTGGAGTAGACATTTTGCACATCGTCGTTATCCTCCAACCTATCCATCAGTTTGAGCATGTTTTCGGCCTGCTTGCCTTCCAACTCAACCATGGTTTGCGGAATCATGGTAATCTCTGCATTGGCGAACTTGAAACCCTTAGCCGCCAACGCCTCGCGCACCTCAATGAAATTCGATGGGTCAGTCAGCACTTCAAACTGTTCGTCCTCTTCGGTAACATCATCGGCACCGGCCTCAATCGCCGCTTCAAAGAGCTGTTCAAAGTCAATCCCCTTGTCAAGCGCGAGCAGACCCTTCTTGCTGAACATCCAGGAAACGCAGCCGGCCTCGCCCATATTGCCGTTACACTTGGTGAAGATACTGCGTATATCGGAGACGGAACGGTTGCGGTTATCGGTCAGCACCTCAACCAGCACTGCGGCGCCGCCAGGGCCGTAGCCCTCGTAGACGATCTCCTCGTAGGTCACACCCTCCAACCCGCCGGCTCCTTTCTTGATAGCCCGTTCAATGTTATCCTTGGGCATATTCTCGGCCTTGGCCTTGTCTACCGCCGTCCGCAGACGCGGGTTGGCCGCAGGATCAGCGCCACCCAGCTTGGCGGCAACGGAGATCTCCTTGATGATCTTGGTAAAGACCTTGCCGCGCTTAGCGTCGGCAGCGCCCTTTTTGTGCTTGATGGTACTCCATTTATTATGACCTGACATCTTTCCCGCTCCTTTGAGAAAATATGGTGAAGAACGTGTTTTCTTGTTGCCTTAAAAAGCGGCAGATATTAGCATGGTGTACACCCTCTGTCCAGAGGGAAAATGATGTTACCAAAGGATAATCAACTATGCGAACTTCACGTTACACGCTTGCGATCATGTCGCTTATGCTGCTGATTCTGATTGAGGTGGGGTGCAGCACAACCAATCCAAACCCCCCGCCCCCTCGCGAACTGCCACCAATCCTGGCACAGGATGAACTTCTGCGGCCACACACCAAACTGGGCCGAATCCAGGTAACACGGGAAATCTACGGCATTCTCGATTACAAACTAAACCCGGATATTCTCGAATGGGGCTATTCAGTGATCCGCGCAGAGGCAGATAAAATGGGAGCCGACGCAGTAATTCTCCCTGAGGTGACAGGGGCAACTACTACCTACATTTTCATCCCATCCACGGAGTATCGCGCCACTGGGGTTGCCATTAAATTCAAATAGAGATTGACATGTGCATGGATAATTTTATATAAGAACGATTCGCACAACAAATGGCGGCGTAGCCAAGTGGTAAGGCAGAGGTCTGCAAAACCTTTATTCAGCGGTTCAAATCCGCTCGCCGCCTCCAAACATTACAAGGACTTAGGATATTTTCCTAAGTCCTTTTTTATTATCTGCCGTGGCTTTTGTCGCGAGCAGGTCACAGGCCTCTATGCCTTATCAGCCGTCATTCAAAACTGGCTCTAAAAAATAGTTGTACCATGTTTTTTTAGAGCATGGTACAACTGGAAACAAGGAGGAATCAGTTATGTACGAAATAGATATCCAAACCCAAACTCTCTATGCGGAGCTGATTGAGCTTTTGCAGATCGTGGAGGCATCAAGAACCATATCCAGTTTGAAAGGATCATTCTCGATCAAGGGTAATAAAGGAGAGGAATACGTCTATTTTCGTTTCTACAACCCGAGCGGCCAACTTGAAGAAAAATATATAGGAAGACGCAACGAGCAGACAGAACAACTTATGCGTGATCATGCAGACGGCAAATCAGACGTTATGGAAATGGGGGGAAAACTTAAACGCCTCAGTCTTCAAATTCAAGCTGGTATCAAACAGCCAACCGATAAGGCCATGACGCGAGTAATCCGCAGCCTTGCAGATGCAGGGGTATTCAGAAATGGCGGGGTTCTTGTGGGTACACATGCTTTTCAGGCCGCAGGGCTTATGCTAGGCGTTACCTGGACACCTGAAACAACAAAAACAATGGACGTTGATTTAGCTATAGAACGTAATGTATCAGTAGCAATTCCAATGATTGATTCAGATATTCCCGCCGCGCTTGACAGTCTTGAAATGGGTTTTTATCCAGTACCGAAACTGAACCATAAAGACCCTTCTACAAACTTTGCAATCCGTAAAAGTCAGCTTCGGCTGGATATATTAACACCTAAAACTAAAGGGTCAGATTCGCCGGTTTTCATCAAGCGATTTAACTGTGCCGCCGAACCTCTCAGCTATTTATCGTATGTAATAGAAAAACCCTCTTTTTCAGTACTATTGGACACAACACCTGTATTAGTCAACATCCCGCAGCCAGTACGATATGCCATGCACAAGCTGATCGTTTCACAGGTTAGAGATGCATCAAGTGCCGCAAAGCGATCAAAGGATTTGTACCAAGCACATCAAATTCTATCGTTACTACAGGAAAACCGACCTTTTGACATTCAACCGGCATGGGACAATCTCATAGGACGTGGCTCCAAGTGGCAAAAATATGCAGTGGCAGGACTGGCGGCAATGGAAAAACTTTACGGTAAGCTAGACATACAATTAATGACTACACATGCATAGTCAATGTCTGATCAGGTGAATAGCACTGTTATTGTGCTGCTATCGTCTTTGCATGGGCCAGATCCTGGTACACATTCAACGGCAGCGGCCATCCATCCTGCACCCTGAGCACGCTAAGGTGCAGATGGGTCGGTGAGCGGCGCTTGTGGGCGTTGAAGCCGCTCCTGCCAACTTTGGCGATCGCATCTCCCGGTTTGACCATATCCCCCAGCCCCACCAGCAGTTCGCTGTTGTGGGCGTAGTAGACCAGCAGGTCATTGGCCGGGTCATAGATCCAGAGGTACTTCCCGCCCCGCAGGCCACTTCCCTGCTCCCATTCCCGCTCCAACGCGACCACAATGCCGCCTGTGACTGAAAGCACCGTGACCGGCCTGTTGGCACGGTCGTCGAGGCTGTCCTGGTCGCGGTCGCGGATAAAGATATCAACGGCCGGATGACCGCCATGGCGGTTGCCGGTATAAAAGTCGTAGCCGCTGGCGATATACCCCTTGTTACTGCCGCCGGTTATGGCCCGGCTGTCGTAGCCAGCCAGCGGGAAGGTCCAGTCTGTCTTCGTGTAGTTTCTGCCGCCGGCCAGTTCATATCTCTGCCGCACCTCCGCCAGCAGCCGTTTCAATGCGCTTCTGGCCGGCTCTTTACTGATCTTTCCATCGCGGATTGAAGTATTGAGGTCATTGTAACGGTTACAGGCGCCGACCAAGGCCGCAGCAGAAGGCGATTGACCCGGCGCGGCGGACAATTCGGCCAGATCGGGTTGATCAGGGGGCTGTAATGCGTGCAATGAAGGTGATGGTATAATCAAAAACAGGGTAATCAGAGCACTAAAGAGCTGTTTCACAGGGCATCCAGACAGAAAATTAGTCGTAAATTGGTTAAAAAAAGCATAACATGCCGGGGTCGCTGAAACAATACTCGAATCCTCGAAACCTGCCAGGTTTTAAAGACCGGCTGGCCGGGATGACTGGATCAGAACCATGCAAATATCCAAGAAAAACATAATCGCCATCCTCAAGGAACTCGAGGGATCCACCCACTTTGCCTCGCTGCTGCGCGAATTCGGCGGCCGCCACGTCAAGAGCGAACTGAAGCGCATGCTGGAGGATATGGCCGATGACGGAGAGGTAACGCGGTTGAAGGGAAACAGCTATGCCTTGCCCGGTGCATCAAAAGGGGTGAGGGGCAGGCTTTCGACCCACCGTGACGGCTACGGCTTTGTCACCCCCGAGGGAGGGGGGGAGGATGTCTTCATCCCTTCCCGATACATGAAGGGTGCCATGCATGGCGACAAGGTGGAGGTACGCTCCGAGCGGAGCCGCCTGGGAGGCGGCAAGCAGGAGGGCCGGGTTGTTGCCATCACCGAACGGGCCACCACACGCATCGTGGGGCGTTATGAGGAAACACGACGCGGCGCGATCGTGATCCCCGAAGAGCAACGCCTTAATCTGGTGGTCGCCATACACCCCAAGGGACGCGGCCTGGCCCAGGATGGACATCAGGTAGTGGCGGAGCTGACCAGTTATCCGATCGGCGGGCGCCCGGCCGAGGGCAGGATCGTGGAGGTACTGGGCTGGCCGGACGATCCCGAGGTCGAGGTGCAATCAATCATCCGCCGCTTCGAGCTGCCCCATGTTTTTGGCCCGGACGCATTGGCCGAAGCCGAGCTGGCGCCGGACACGGTCTCGCGGGAGGAGCTGAAGGGGCGCGTGGACCTGCGCACGATGACCACCGTGACCATCGACGGCGAAACCGCCCGCGAC
>MHXL01000131.1:1442-2105 GCA_001824455.1 Desulfuromonadaceae bacterium GWB2_53_15 | reverse complement strand
GAAGCCTGGCAGCGCCCTGGACCTGGAAGCCTATCTGCGCGGCACGTCGGTCTATTTCCCGGATCGCTGCATCCCCATGCTGCCCGAGCGGCTCAGCAACGGCATCTGCTCGCTCAATCCCAACGTCAACCGCCTGACCATGACGGCCGAGATGCTCTTCGACAGTAGCGGCGCCATGCTGGAATCATCCTTCTACCCCAGTATTATCAAGAGTACCGCTCGCCTGACCTACACCATTGTCAGACAGATCCTCGTGGATGACGACCGGGAGGTGGCCGACAAGCACCGGCCGCTGATCCCCATGCTGATGGAGATGAAGGAGCTGGCCCTGATCCTGATGGGGATGAGGAAGAAACGCGGCAGCATCGATTTCGACCTGCCCGAGCCGGAGATCATCATCGGCCTGACCGGGTTGACCGAGGGGATTATCCGGGCCGAGCGCAACCTGGCCCACCAGTTGATCGAGGAGTTCATGCTGGCCGCCAACGAGGCCGTGGCCGCCTTTATAACCGACAAGGGCATCCCCTTCCTGTACCGGGTCCATGAAAACCCTGACCCGGCCAAACTGCTCAATTTCCAGGAATTCATCTTCGGCTTCGGCTATGAGTTTGCCCTGGTGGAGGAGAAGGTCAAGCCGTCCGAGTTGCAGCGCCTGCTGGCCGA
>MHXL01000131.1:0-1411 GCA_001824455.1 Desulfuromonadaceae bacterium GWB2_53_15 | reverse complement strand
AACTACGCCCTGCTGCGCTGCATGAAGCAGGCCCGCTACGCCGCCGACAACGTGGGTCATTTTGGTCTGGCCTCGCGCTGTTACTGCCACTTCACCTCCCCCATCCGGCGCTACCCCGACCTGGTGGTGCACCGCATACTGCGGGCGACGCTGGCATTGAGCCCTCACCCGGCCTCTGGCCACCCTCTCCCTGTGGGAGAGGGTGAATTGTTCACTCTCCCCCTCCGGGGGAGAGATGGAGAGAGGGAGCACAAAGGCGAAAAGCGGGCCGTGAAACAGCTAGGGATCGCCACCGAACGCCTGGGCGAGATTGCCGAGCACACCAGCAAACGGGAACGGGTAGCCATGGAGGCCGAGCGGGACGTGGTCGAAATGAAGAAGCTCCAGTATATGCAGCAGCATCTGGGCGATGAGTTTAACGGCTACATAACCGGGGTAACCGGATTCGGTTTCTTTGTGGAACTGGAGGAACTGTTCGTGGAGGGTCTGGTGCACATCACCACCCTGGCAGATGACCTTTACACCTATGCCGAGAAGCAGCACTCCCTGATCGGCCGGCGGTCGCAACGGGTCTTTCGCATTGGCGACCAGGCCCGGGTCAAGGTGGCAGGGGTCACGCCGGCCACGCGGCGGATCGAGTTTGTTCTGGCGAGTCACACACCGTCACAGCCGGCCATCCGCCCGGCAACTCCAGGCATCACATCCGAAGAGTATCCCCGTATTGCGGTCAAAGGGAAACGGGTGAACGGCTTTAAGTGGAATCCGGAAGATGGCACTAAGGAATCTAAGGCCCAAGATAAAAAAAATGGCCGATCAAAACGGCGCTGAACACACTTATCTCTGTTTACACATCCCAATCTTGGATGCCTTTGTTACCTGCTGGTCCGCAGATAATTTACCAGTTCCCAGCGTTCCCTGGGAGAAAGTTTGTCCTTGAAGGGTGGCATGCGGCCAAAGCCGAAGGTGATAGCCTTGAAAATGTGAGAGTTGCTGCGATCCCGCACCAGGTCATGGTCGAGGCCGGAAGGTGGCGGGTTGAGTTTTTTGCCGACCGGCCCGCGTTCTGCCTGGGTTTGGCCGTGACACATGGCGCAGTTGATGCTGAAGAGCGCCTTGCCCTGAGTCAGGGATGCCGGGTTCGGCGTAAACGGATTTTTCAGCTCGGAATCATGCGAAACGACCTCCCGACCGGTAATTGGCACGGATCCAGCCGGCGGGACCAGTACCGGCGTCTGGTAGGGTTTGTAGGAGGGCTGTTTGTCCATCCACAGGGCCGCCATCAATAGCGGTGCTACGGCCATAACAACCAGTCTCGCAATCCGCTTCATGGCGGCTCCTCTCCTATGACCCGCAGGACACCGGCCTCCCGCATGATCTTCTCTGCCCGCTCCTTCTGCTCCGTAGCGGAGAG
>MHXL01000130.1:5211-6116 GCA_001824455.1 Desulfuromonadaceae bacterium GWB2_53_15 | reverse complement strand
CTCAGGAATTTTTGGTACAGGTAACACTCTTCATTATCCATGGCGGCGCTGCCGACCGAGGCCATACCCATGGTACGGTTGACGACCGCTTCAATCTCTTTCTCCACCTCGGCATCACCGGCCTTCTCCTTGACCTTGATCCTGGAAGTCGCCACAAAACTGGTGTCGCGGGTTTTTTTAACCTTCTTCGCTATCTCGTCAATGGCCCAATCCCAGGAAACCTCTTGCCACTCGGTTGCTCCGGCCGCCCGATAGAGCGGCTTGGTCAAGCGCGCCTTGTTATCGCGCAATTGATACGCCGAAGAACCTTTCGGGCAGAGCGCCCCCTCATTGATCGGATGATCCGGATCACCCTCGATGTTGATGATGTCGCCACCGAGCGTATGCACGATCATGCCGCAGCCGACTGCACAATACGGGCAGATGCTGGTGGTCTCCTTGGCGTAGCGGATTTGCAGATCCTCGGCCTTTGCCTCCAGAGGTGCGAAGCTCAGGCCAAGACCGGCCGCCAGTCCGCCACCGGAAAGCTTTAAGAAATCACGTCTTGAAACGGTCATACGTTCTCCTCCCTTCCATTGAAATGGTTGCTATCGTTGCCGATGCCAACCATCTCCTTTTCAATAGGAGGGCAGCGCCGTTTCCAGCGATACCCGCAGGCCGCATGCCATGGAAATGATTCTTTAGGCTGCTACGGCTCGGAGATGGATACGTCTTGGTATTACGATGTCATATTCAAAAGCGAATCCCCCTCAATCCCCCTTTTGTAAAGGGGGAGGTTTTAAATTCCCCCCTTTTTGAAAGGGGGGTTAGGGGGGATTTGCCGTAAAGGTGGCAATTTGACCCTCGCTTTGAAAATTTTAGCTGGTACTTTACAAATATACCATTGTATTATTGGTATGCAATAC
>MHXL01000130.1:0-5072 GCA_001824455.1 Desulfuromonadaceae bacterium GWB2_53_15 | reverse complement strand
AAGTTTGCTCAGTATAACAAGACGAAATTGCTGGTTCCGCCTGTAGCAAAAACAGTCCTGAAGCGGCGGCAGCTAGTAGAAAACCATGGTGGTGCGATCACCGTCCGGAGCGAGCTGGGCAGGGGCTCCGTCTTTATCGTCACACTACCCAAGGGTTAGCCTGCGTTTCAGCGTAGGCATCTTGCCCTTAAATTTGCATTGCCGCCACAACTCCGCCATGCTACACAACAGGACGCTTACAGCGAAGGATTGATCGATTACCATGAACAAAGCCCGTGTATCCATACGCCGCAAGCTGATCTTCGCCACACTGGCCCCCTTGTGCGCCGCCATTATCCTGTGCTGGATGATCGGAGCCGTGCTGATCACCGACCGTATCTTCAGCCAGGCCCAGAAAAAGGTCATCGGTGACCTGAATTCGGCCCGCAAGGTTTATCTTGACGAGATCAGCCACCTGGCCGGTATCGTCAAGGTAGCCGGCCTTAGCCCGGAAATGTCAGCCTCTTTGGAAGCCGGCCGTTTCGCGGCGCTGGAGCGGGTGCTGCAACAGTTGCTGCAAAGTGAACAGCTCAGTTTTCTGAATGTGATCGATGCCGACGGCGTTGTGCGCTACCGGGCGGCCAATCCGCAGGTAAAGGGGGATCTGCTGGACAAAGATCCCCTGGTGGCCAAGGCATTGCAAGGAGAAACGGCCGGCGGTTCTCAACTGTACACGTCGGAGCGCCTTGGTCGGGAGCATACGGCGTTTGCAAAGGGTGTGGCGACTACCATCAGGATCACCCCGCACTCCCGGCCTACATCACGGATGGCCGAGGAACGTGGGTTGGTCCTGGTGGCGGTTGCCCCGTTGCGTGCGGTTGACGGCACAGTGGTCGGTGCGTTGCAGGCCGGACTTATGCTCAATGGCGATAGCCGGCTGGTGGACACCATTACCCGGATTGTCTTTGATAAGGAGGAAGGGGGAGCGGCAACGGTATTCCTGGGGGATGTCCGCATTGCCACCAGCGTGCGCGATACGGCTGGAGAGCGGGCCACCGGTACCCTCATGTCCGGCGAAGTGGCCAGTGCCGTCCTGGACAATGGGGAGCGCTGGAGCAGCCGCGCCTTTGTGCTCAATGACTGGAACATATCTGCTTACGAGCCGATCAGTGATCCGCAGGGCAAGGTTATCGGTGCTTTGTATGTCGGGATGTCCGAGCGGCCGTTCCTCCAGATGCGCACCAATCTGAACCTGACCTTTATCGGGGTGCTGCTGTTTGTTGCGCTGATCGGCGTTACCATTTCAACCTGGATCAGCACCCGCTTGGCCGAACCGGTGCGGGCCCTGGCGGAAGGCGCCCGGCGCATCGCAGCCGGCGAGCATATCCCCCCCATCGACGTTCATACGGATGACGAAATCGCACTGCTGGCTGACGAATTCAATACCATGAACCGGGAGGTCAGTACTCTCAAGCGGACCCTGGAGCAGAAGGTTATGGAGCGTACCTTCCAGTTGGAGGATAAAAACCGGGAGTTGTTGAATGCCCAGAAAGAGCTGGCCAAGGCGGAGCGCTTGGCCGGCCTGGGACTTCTGGCGGCGGGCGTGGCCCATGAGATCAACAATCCCCTGGCGATCATCCGCGGCAACACCGAGCTCCTGCAGGACGAAATCCCGGTCGAGGCCCTTGAGCGTGAGGAGGTGGAAGCCATCATGGTGGAGGTTGGCCGGATTGAGCGGATCGTCAGCAATCTGCGGGTCTTCTCCAAGCGCGAGACGCTGCTGCCGCACCCCTTTGAGCTGGAGCGGCTTTTGGACGGCATTCTCAACCAGATCGGCCACCAGATTCCCCTGGAACGGTATTGCATCGAACGAAGCTACAGCGGCTGCGGCATTGTGGTTACCGGCGACGAGGAACGGCTGCGGCAGGTTTTCACCAACCTGATCCTGAACGGTTTGCAGGCCATGCCTGAAGGCGGGCGGCTTGCGGTGGCTGCGGAAGAAATCGAGGCTGGCCGGCTGGTGAGTGTGACCGTGAGCGACAACGGTTCCGGAATCCGCCCGGAGCATATCGAAAAGCTCTTTACGCCCTTTTTCACCACCAAGGCACGGGGAACCGGGCTGGGGCTGGCAGTTTCCTACGGCATTGTCAGCGATCATGGCGGCGAAATTCGGGCCGCCAGCCAGGAAGGTCAGGGGGCCACCTTTACGGTGCTGTTGCCGCTCATGGAGGATGCTGCTCCGGATTCGTCCACAGTGCAAGCAGCCTGAGCAGGGACTTCACAGCTCTATCCTGAATTCAACGCCGCTATCCACATTCTGCACCGTGAGGCGTCCGCCCATATTCTGCTCAATAATCACCTTGGACATATACAAACCGATGCCGGTGCCTTTGTTGGGCTCCTTGGTGGTAAAATAGGGATCGAAAATCTTGGGCAGGATATCCGCGGCAATCCCGCCGCCATTATCACGGACTGTAACAACTGAACGCTCATTTTCCTGGCGGACATGTATGGCGATATGCGGGTCCGGAACATTTCTTTCCAGAAGGGCATCCTTGGCATTGGCCAGGATATTGAGCAGGGCCTGTCCATATTCATTCTGGTAGCCGATCGCGGTCACATCCGTTTCAATCGCAAGCTTTACCTTAATATGGTGGTCTTTCAAAGCTGCACTCAAAAAATCCAGTGAACGCTTGACTAACTTGCTGATCTGCAGTTCCTGCTTATCCTTGTCAACCCGGAAGAAGTTGCGGAAGTCGTCGATGGTGTTCGACATATGCATGATGAGACCCATGGCGGTTGTAGACTCCTGGTTCATCTCATCGGCAGTAAGCGTGCCTGCATCGCTACAGATACGAAGGCTCTGCACGATCAGCCCGATGTTGTTGAGCGGTTGACGCCATTGATGGGCAATGTTGTTGATCATCTCTCCCATGGCTGCCAGTCGTCCCTGCTGGATCAGCGATTGGTCCCGCTGGCGCAGTTCCGCCAGGGTATCGCTGACAAGAGCCTCCAGGGAACGGTTCAGGGACTCAAGCTGGAGCTGTTTGACCACCAGCGCCTCCTGGGCCTTTTGGCGTTCGGCGATCTCCATTTCCAGCTCCGCGGTACGCTCGTTGACCCGATCCTCCAGGCCGGCATTCAGTGTGCGGATCTCCTGCTCGGCCCGAACCCGTTCGGCCACCTCGGCCTTGAGGGCGGCTGTACGGCGAGTCACCTGGAGCTGCAGTGATCGGTTCCAGACCAGTATCGCTCCGAAAAGTATGGAAACAGACAGCACTGCCGCTGAAATGGTGAAGGCTTTGCCGGGACGCCACTTTTGTGACACGGGGAGCCAACGATTGAGTACCGCCCGGCGCTCGTCTTCAGTGATGGCTGCAATCCCCTTGTTGAGAATTCCCTCCAGCTCAGGCCAGTCCTTTCTGATCCCGATTCCCCAATCGTAGCTGAAGGGCGTCTCTCCGGCAACATGTACATTGGCGATGGCTGCTTCCTGCATGTAATGGGTGGCGGTGGCCAGGTTTTCGACATAAGCATCCGCCATCCCGAAGGAGACCTTGGAGAGCCCGGCAATCGTGGTGGGAACGACGTCCAACTGAATCTCAGGGTACTGGTTCTTGAGGACATCGTGGGCCGTATAGTTCGATACTACTGCCACGCGCAACCCCTTGAGCTGGGCAAAAGTAAGGCCGCGTTCAACCGTATTGCGGACGATGATGGCGCCCGGGACTTTGAAAAGCGGCTCGCTGATCCGCATGAATTCTCGCCGTTTGGGGGTTGCAACAATGGCGCCCAGCAGATCGATCTCGTTCTTCTTGAATCGCTCCAGCACCTCGTCCCAGTTTCTGGTCTTTACGATCGAGAACTTCACCCCCAGTTTTTGTTCCAGCAGCTTTAGATTGTCGGCTGCCACGCCCTGATAGCTGCCCCGACGATCAAAATACTCAATCGGTTTGAATTCCGGGTCCGGTGCGAGTCGGATTGTTGGATGCGCTTTGAGCCAGGACTGTTCGCTAGGGGTAAGTTGAATTGGGTAGGGGGTGGGGGCTGCGGCCGAGTTATTCGGAAGCAGGATAAAGACGGTACAGGTCAAAAGAGTGGATATCAGGCAGATTATAACCAGTAGTGCATCTCTAACTGAGTTCGGATTACGTTTGATTAGCGTCCATAGAGTCAGTTTGGTAGAGACAGCCACTTTCATGCCAGATACCCTCCCCACTATAGAAATGCTTTGTGAATCTACCACATATAAACTTCTTGGCAAGCTTCAAAACAGCTGAGGTCAATTATCTAATGAAAAAAGCCGTCAAAACCACAGGATGTAGTTTGGCCGGCTTTTGATAAGTACCTGCTGGTTGCAGCGCTGTTAGCAGCGTTTTTCGATCAGGTGCCCGACTATCTTGAGCTCATCAACCACCATCTCCGCCAGCCCCGGCAGTTTTTCTGCCAGGGTGGGCGACAGTTCCACACCGGCCTCATAGGTTTGAGGAATGACGCCGAACAGGGTGACCTTTTCCGGAATCCTGCCCCGCAGGTCGGACAGGGTCAGTACCTCCTGGATGCCGATCTGGTGCGGCGACATCTTGATCGGGAGTTTGCCCAGCAGGAACTCTTCCTTCTCATAGCGGTAGATGTCACCAGGCTCGCCTTTGGCCTCGACGACATCAACCAGGTAGACCTGATCGGCATCCTCCAGCAGATGAGTGACCATGATGCCCAAGGTGCCGCCGTCGTACAGCTCCACGTCGTCCTGAAAGAGGTAGTGCTCCTCCAGATATTTGATGAAATGCACGCCAAAGCCTTCATCGCTGAGGAGCAGGTTGCCTGCCCCGAAAATAAGAGTTTGCATTTATTACATCCTTTTTCTCTCACAGAGGCACAGAGGACACGGAGAACGTCAAAAGCAAATAATTTAAACATGGATAGACAGGATGAACTTGATAAAATCTAAAATCAAATTTGCTGTTGGATCTAAGAGCATTAAATCCGTCTATCTGGCTCATTCGTGCTAATTGATGTAGTTCAGTAAACCACCGGCTCTGCCGGTGAGACTTGAAAAGGCTATGCCGTTCCTGCGACACTTCCTCCTGAGG
>MHXL01000129.1 GCA_001824455.1 Desulfuromonadaceae bacterium GWB2_53_15 | reverse complement strand
GGTCATTTCTTCAATCAGCATATTTTTAAGTTATATCCTTTCTTAGCCAATATTCAGACATTTAATAAACAACTTGATCACAATATCATAGGCCTCGAAAAACATGTTTGAAAATATTCCGGAGCAACCATATGGGTGCGATTAGCAGCTACTCAAGCACATTGACCTTAAAATTGTTTACCCAAGTAAAGGCTTCAGCATCACCTTCATAGGCATTGTAACGGTAATAAAAATTTAGCAAATCGCCTGATTGCGGATGCGCATTCAGAGAAACATTAAAGCGTGTTGAATCATCGAGGCGAAGATCCGCAGGAATAAAGAAAAACGTCTCACGTGTTTTTTGCCGGCCATCTTTGTCGACAAGGGAAACCTGCAATTCCAGGTTGTTTACAATATAATAGCGGTTGTTTCTGACATATCCGTCAATTACAAACTTGTTGCCGGAAATACTTTGGTTCCATCCGAATGTCAGGTCAAACATTTGCTGTTTGGCAGAATAATCATCGTAAATGATCGGCTTATACGTACTGAACATACACCCTGACAGTACAATTAACGACAGCATAAAAAATATAAGCAATCGAGTTTTCATAATTCTGTCCTCCAAGTAAACTCACCTTCTCTATAGGCCGATTATCTCCCTATCCTTTGGATATTCTATAATAATACCAAAGCGGATCTCCCGCTTTTCACCCGGTTTAACGTGCAGTTTCCAGATCAAGGCACCATCGGGCTTGATCTCATCCGGCTTCTGACTCGCTTCATCCAGGGATACCGCAATCTCATCATTGCCTGCCAATGGCAACTGGTCATTAACGATTATAGTCTGAGACTCTTTATGGAAATTCTGCACTTCGATACGATAACCATAGCGCATTCGGTTCTTGCCAAACAAACCCGCTTCCTTGTGGCTCTTCAGCTCCTCACGCTTGACTGTGACCTGATCGTCAGTGCCAAAATAAAGATCGAACTTTTCACCTGCAGCCACCTTCTTCAGATGGGAACTTCCGCTGAAATTGCCTCCGGTAAAGATGTTTACCCGACCTGCCAGGAGCGGAAAGGCAGCACGGTTGACAATTTCGGACTTGAGATAAACTTCGGCCACCAACTTGGGTATAGACAGGAATTCCAGCGTCAACGGCAGGCTTTCAATTGCCACTATGCAACCGTGCTGAGTTCCGTCAGAAGGTATGTCCACCGTCCGCGGAATAAGGAAGGAAACCGAGGTCTGCTCCTCAGACATTTTTGCTGTCGCATATGCTGCTGGAATTGCAACATCTGCGGGTAACTCTTCTACATCATCCCTGAATGAGGCCCGGGCGGATTTCTTATAGGCACTCATAGGTGCAGCTGCCATTTCTGACATTTGCACCGGAGGCGGACGATAGAAGGCAACCCTCCAGGGATACAGTTCGGGGGGCGTTCCACCCACAGCCGGTCGGGAAGTGGAAAGTGATAAATCGACTCCTTGCCAGTCTTCACCGGTTTGCTGACGCACCAGAGCCCTGAATGTGAGCTCGGCAGATTTGCCATCAGCGGCCAGACGCACATCGTAAGATGGCTCCCACCCTGCCTGGGGAAGGATGCAGTTAAGGTCCAGAGTCAGATTGCCGGCGCGGGTCACGTCCAGACTCACCTCAACTGTTTTGGTTTCCCTGCGGAGTGAACCGATAGCCTGCTCGCGTTGCCGCCGCAAGGCATCGATACGGTCTTTTAACTGCTTTTTCTCAAAATCCAGATCGCGGGTTTGCTCTTCAATCCTGGCTACACCACTGCCTACAAAGGTCAAGGCCTCATTCAACTCGATTGAAGTCGGTTTTCCCGCCGCCAATTCCTTGGAGATGCGATCACCCCAGGCCACCTTGATGGAATCAATAAAAACCCTCTGGGCAGATAAGGCCGATTTTTTTGCCTCCACCCCTCCAACCTTGCGCTCCAAAACCAAGATTTCCTCTTCCAGCTCCTTGGCCCTTTTTTCTGGCACCTGTTCAACATAAGATCTTTTCACTTCCGATCCCAGGATGGTAAGCGCGGCACTTCCCTTTCCCGCTACCCTCACCGAATCATCCTGTATCAGGGCGGGCAAGCCCTCAAAGGCGATCACATAACTTCCAGGTTTTAGTGCCAGATTGGCGCTGCGGGTAGTCATAGCGCGGTCAGGGTAGACGGTAACTGCGCTAATGCGGGAGGTAGCGGCGAAACGGCTAAACCCGCTGGCGGTCGCCAGAGTCGGCATCATTACAAGTGTCAGCAACAACAGTTTTCGCAAGAAACACATGGGGGAGTTCCTCTCATTGTAGAATGACAACACAAAAGGATTTCAATCAGGAACAAAAACAATATGCCTATATTTATCCTGGTACAATCCCTGCAACTACCCCGGCTCCATTAGGCAAATCCAGAGGTATACGTCGCAGATCGATTACTCCTGCCGCGGAGAGCATATCAAACAGTTGCCGTTGAGAGTATGAACGTCCGTTTTGGGTGCCAAGCAGCATATTCATTGAAAAGAGGGCCGGAAAAAGAGGAGTATCCATACTGTCATTCAGGATAAATTCCTGCACCAGAAACATACCGCCCGGCTCCAATGCAGCCACGGCTTTGTTTATAATAACGGCACATTCCTCTGGCCCCTTGGCATGCAGGACGTGAGAGAGCCAGACAACGTCGAAGCTGCCCTGGACATCATCCAGATCAAAGTCACCGGCTTCGAATCGAATCCGGTCGTTCAGTCCGAATTTTGTGATAATTTTATCAGCAAAAGGTTGTGTGGAAGGCAGGTCATAGACCACCGCTGAAAGGTCGGCGTTGTGTCGGCAAAAATGAATGGCATAGGTGCCGGGACCGCCCCCCAGGTCGAGCAGACGCTTACGCCCGGAAAGGTCTATATGAGGGATGATACTAGGTGCAATCTGCATGGCAAGATTGAACATACCCATCTCGAAGTTCTCCCGCATCGTCTCGTCGTCGCCACGAGAGGGGCTACCCTTGACCGGTCCTCCACTGATGACAGCCTGGTCCAGGTGAACCCAAAGTTGCATCAGGCCGTGATGGTGCTGAATGATATAACCCAGATAGTTTGGCGACGCATGGCTCAGAAACTCAGCGGAAAATGAGGTCGCTGCATAGGACTCTCCCTGCTTGAGCACAAGATCCAGAGCAGCCAGGCTATTCAAAAGCATGGTCAACCCGCGCCTGTCACACTTCAGTCGTCCGGCCAATTCCTCTATGGTCATCGAACTTTCAGCCAAAGGGGTAAACACATCCAATTTTACCCCGGCATGCAGTGCGCAGACACTCCAATAACCAGCGGAGAGTTGCAGCAGGTCAGCCGGTACCCAAGGTTTATGCTCCATGTCAGCCTCCTGGTATGGTTCTTAAATAACCATCCATTATTCAGTGCGCGTGGCACATTCCAACTGCAAAAGATACTCCATTGCCTCCATATCGCTTTTTCCGCACATCTCCAGGCTTGGTCGCAGGCTGCTACAAACAGATGGCCGGTCAGGCTGGCCGAAAAGACGGCAGCGATTGTCCATTGTCAGCTGCACGCAGCGTTCACCCGCCGCCTTGCCATTTGCCATACCGGGAATCGCAGACGATATTGAAGGGGCAATGCAGCAGGCAGCACAACCAATCCTACAATTCAAGGCGACTACACTGTTTTTTGCCATTGACGCCTCACCGATTCTCCGCCGCCCCATTTATCTCCCAACAATGGGTTAACCTGATTGTTGTAGATAAATAGACTTCCGACCTATTGCATTTGTTCAATGCAATGTTAAACATAACTATATTTATAAAATTAAACAGGCAGTGTTCCACAACAATGTCCAATTGTAATGTCATTTATCAGGTTTGTACAGGCCGGATACTATTATGACTACACTACATTTAGACATTCAGTTAATTCACTGAATGTCACGCATAATATACGTTTTTCCATACACGTAAACCGGGATAACTATGGATACAACCAATGATAATAAAATCGCAGGGACACTCCTTTATGTTGAGGATGACCTGGATATTCAGAAATTGGTTATCCATATGTTGGCCAAAAAGTTTCCACAACTGACGCTGCTTCATGCTGAAAACGGTAAAAAGGGTCTCGAACTCTTCTCAACTAAACTTCCTGACATCATTGTAACCGACATCAGGATGCCAATCATGGATGGAATCCAGATGATCAAGGAGATCAAGGCGCTCGACAATGATGCACGAATCATTGTTCTTACAGCAGCCAGCGATACCGACTTTATTCTGGATGCAGTCGATCTGGGCATTAATCATTACGTCCTGAAACCGATAAAAATTGAAAAGTTCGTTGCTGCAATCGAACAATGTCTTGAAAGCGTCAATATGGAGAGGCGGCTCCGCAAACAAAACGAGGAAATCCGTCTTATGGCCTACTACGACACTCTAACCGGCCTCCCGAACAGACAGCTGTTCAATGAGCTCATCCATATGGCTCTGGCACAAGCACAGCGCCACAATCACAACCGTTTGTTGGCGGTGCTTTTCCTCGATCTGGATAGATTTAAGGTTGTCAATGACACTCTTGGCCATAGCGTTGGTGACAAACTTTTGCAGGCAGTGGCGCAACGACTGAAGCAATGCTGTCAACGTGATCGTGATACTGTTGCAAGACGTGGGGGTGATGAGTTCATAATTTTGCTGCCCGAACTGGACAGCACACAGGAAGCAGTAAAAGTAGCGATTAAAATCATTGACGCCTTTGCCGAACCGTTCATAATTCCGGACCACGAGCTATTTATCGGCACATGCATCGGCATCAGCATTTTTCCCGACGACGGCACTGATGGCGAAACCCTCGTCAAGAACGCTGATATGGCAATGTATCGAGCCAAGGAAGGTGGTCGCGGGCGTTACCATCTATATAACCAGACAATGGATGCCCATGCTTCACAACGACTAACCATGGAAAACAGCCTGCGCTGGGCGCTGCAAAAGGGAGAATTTATCCTCAATTACCAACCCGAGGTCAATATCGAATCCGGGAAAATTATCAGCATTGAGGCATTATTGCGTTGGCAACACCCAAGTTTGGGTGTATTGCCACCAAAACAGTTCATACCATTGGCTGAAGAAAACGGACTAATTATTCAACTCGGAGAATGGGTGCTGCATGCTGCCTGCACTCAGAACAAGGCTTGGCAGAACGCCGGATTCCCACATGTTCGCATAGCAGTCAACATTTCTCCTCGCCAGTTCCAGAGCCACAAACTGTCCGACATAATAGAGAATATACTGGCCGAGACTGAACTTGATCCATGTTGGCTTGAACTGGAGCTTACTGAGAGTGTCATGCTTCAGGACATGGACACCACCATTCGCACGCTACGCAGATTGAGCGACCTCGGGATACATATCTCTATCGACGATTTTGGCACCGGTTATTCATCCCTTAATTACATCAAAAAACTTCCAATCAACACCCTGAAGATCGACCAGTCATTTGTAAGCGACCTCACGGTCAATTCCGATGATGCGGCCATTGCCACAGCGGTAATAAACATGGCCAAAAGCCTTCGCTTAAACGTCATTGCAGAAGGTGTTGAAGTCGTTGAGCAGGTAAAATTTCTTAGCTCTCTCAACTGTCAAGATATGCAAGGTTTCTATTTCAGCAAACCTCTTCCTGCCATAGAACTGCCCCAATTTCTGCGTAAGCCCCACTGGTACAACAAACACTCAAAAAGTGCCGTGATTCATTGAAAAGCATGGTGAGTACTATGAAAGGACATTGTCCTAACCATAAAACTTCTGCACAAGCATCAATTAGAAGCATTCCCTTCTTTTCAGGCCTTAGCAATGATGACGCGGAAATGATAGAGCAACTTGTGATAAAAAAGCACTTTTCCAAAGGCCAGGTTGTACTTTTCGAAGAAGACACCTCCAATTACATGTATATAATCATTTCGGGAAAGGTTCGGGTTGTTCAACATAGCAACGACGGAAAAGAACGAATCCTGGCGATGCATAAACGAGGT
>MHXL01000128.1:7783-7997 GCA_001824455.1 Desulfuromonadaceae bacterium GWB2_53_15 | reverse complement strand
AGGAGAATAAGCCGATCTCAATATATATCCAGGGTTTGCTGGAAGGAATTGCATGACGTTTTCCCTGGGTAATGATCAATTCATGTCTGACGAAGAATTTCGTCTTTTTCGTGATTGTATCTACAATCATTGCGGCCTCTATTTTGATGAAGAATCTAAATATCTCCTGGAAAAACGCCTCGCCCGGCGGCTTACCGCGCTTAGTCTCCCATCT
>MHXL01000128.1:0-7758 GCA_001824455.1 Desulfuromonadaceae bacterium GWB2_53_15 | reverse complement strand
AGTACAACCGAAAAAAAGATCAGGAACTGATGGATGTCATGGATGTCCTCACGACCAACGAAACCTATTTTTTTCGTGAAGCATACCAGTTGAAAGCATTTACAGATGAAATTATCCCCGAACTCCTCAAGGTAAAATCAGCAAACGGCAACCGTTCTTTGCGCATCTGGAGCGCCGGGTGTTCAACGGGTGAAGAACCTTACACTATTGCCATGTTAATGCTTGGTCTCAAAGAGCTTCATGGGTGGGATATTGAGATCATTGGTACCGACATAAGCCAAAGGGTGTTGCAGCTTGCGCGACGAGGAATCTATGGTAAATCCTCATTTCGGGCTACTGACGAATATTATTTAAACCGTTTCTTTCACGAGCAGGATGATGGGTTCAGAATTAACGAAGAAGTACGCGGGCTGGTCAATATCAGCCATCTTAACCTGTTTGACACACATCGTATGATCATGCTTGGAAAAATGGACCTGATTTTCTGTCGCAATGTAATTATCTATTTTGATATTGCAGCTAAAAAAAGGGTCGTGGAATCATTCCACAATTCTCTTTGCAACGGGGGTTTTCTGCTTCTGGGACATTCAGAGTCGCTGATGAATATCACCACGATGTTCACTCTGCGCCATTTCAAAAATGATATGATTTATCAAAAGCCTGAACGGTTGTTACCGGGGGGGCGAGTATGAAAAAGGTCAGAGTATTGGTGGTTGATGATTCAGCCTTCAGTCGGCGTAGTATCTCGAAAATGCTTGAAGAGATGAGTGAAATTGAGGTGGTTGGATATGCCACCAACGGTGAGGAGGGGATTCAGAAGGTGATTGCCCTCAAACCGGACTTGGTGACCGTTGATCTTGAAATGCCTAAAATGGATGGTTTTACGCTTCTGCGTATTTTGACCACCCGTTTCTCGATGCCGGTGATTGTCATCAGTGCCCTGAGCGGCGCTGACAAGGTTTTCAAAGCACTTGAGCTTGGCGCACTTGATTTTATCGCCAAACCGTCCAGCACTGCGTCGATTGAGCTACTTCAGATACAGGGTGATCTGCAACAGAAGGTACTCCAAATTGTTAATCTTAAGAAAAACAGCGTTCGACGTCGTTATCCGCACCCAAGCTTAGAACAGACCGAACAGCACGAATCAGCGCATTACGGCGGAGACAATGTTAGATTGCTCCAGCATCCTATAGATATTGTTGCTATTGGCGCATCTACCGGTGGTCCGCCGGCGCTGCAGAATATCTTCTCTTCTTTTGAAAAAAAGTATCCTTTTGCGGTAGTGGTTTCACAACATATGCCGGCTGGTTTTACCCGTGCCTTTGCAGAGCGTCTTAATCGTTCGTCACAGTTTGAGGTCAAAGAAGCCGAAGACGGCGATCATGTCCTTCACGGAAAAATTTTAATTGCCCCTGGCGGGTTTAATCTTGTCTTAGAGGTCAATGCTGGGCAGGTTGTTGTCAGGATAGTTTCACCAACACAAGCTGATCGCTATGTTCCATCTGTGGATGTCATGCTTGAATCGTGTGCTTCGATTTACCGCAAACGCATGATTGCGGTTATCCTTACCGGCATGGGAAATGATGGCAGCAAAGGGGTGCGATCGGTTAAGGAACAGGGTGGCTATATAATCGCCGAATCCGACCAAACAGCTGTAGTTTACGGTATGCCCCGGGAAGCTGTGGCAACCGGCCTTGTTGACCGAGTTGTTCCTCTGCAGAGAGTGGCGAGGGAAATACTCCTCAAAGGCAGTTTTGTTTGATATAAACCATTGATTTAATATGTATTATGCCGACACAGCCTGGCTGTGCCGCAATCATATCGAGAGTGGGTAGGATATGAAAATGAACAGGAAAGGTCTTATCCTTATAAGCAAGTTAAGTGAGTTAACAAAATTATTTTCCGCCAAAATAAAGCTGAAAATAATTTATAACTTGTTAATGCTTGTTGCTGCGCTGCTGGTGTGTCCGGTGCCAAGTAACGGAGTAGATATCAAGGAAACGCTTTACTTCACCACCCAAAAAGCAGGTAAGGTGCCCTTTGAACATGACAGCCACCTGCAGCGTCTTGTTAACAACTGCTCTGCCTGCCATAATACTATCTTCCACGTAACACGTAAGAAGAACCCCGTATATACCATGGCGGATATGGAGAAGGGCAAATCATGCGGTGCCTGCCATAACAAGCAAACTCCCGGCGCAACTCAGCTCAGTAGCTGTACCAAGTGTCATCCTGTAGGGGATGTTCCCATAAAAATACCAGATTTCGGTACGCTGACCTTCAGTCACGGTAAACATTTAGGGATGTACACCTGTAGCGACTGTCACGATTCTCTTTTTAGGACTATTAAGGACAATGCCCACCTTAGCATGGCCCAGATGGAACGGGGCAAAGGTTGTGGTGCCTGCCACGAGGGCAAGACCGCTTTCTCGGTAAAAGGGGATTGCGTTAAGTGCCATCAGGTGAATGATGTCAAAATGGCTGGCGAGTCAGTGTTCAGTCATAAATTACATCTGGATATATCCTATAAATGTGCTGATTGTCATAATAATCTGTTTGTACCAGGTCCTAATCGTAAGCATGGCACTATGCGTGATATGGAACGTGGTGAGTCGTGTGGAGCCTGTCACGATGGCAAGACCGCTTTTTCTGTCAAAGGCGATTGTCAGAAGTGCCATCAGAATATCAAAAATATCGCTTTTAAGGCATTTGGTGCCCGTTTCAGCCATCCATCGCATACTGCGCTATTTAAATGTGGTGACTGTCATAGCTCAATATTCATTGGTGGCGCCCATAGCGTACGTTTTAACATGCCACAGATGGAAAAAGGCGAGTCCTGTGGCGCCTGCCATGATGGCAAAACCGCCTTTGGTGTCACATCAAATTGTGATAAGTGTCATCCCTTACCACCAGCTGATATTTCCTTTAAAATCAAGGATGCCGGGGTTGTAAATTTTAGTCATGGCAGGCATGGTAATTTATTTACCTGCGGCGACTGCCATAATGCCATTCTAAGTACTGGCGTAGCCGCCAAACGCTTTTCCATGGCTGATATGGAGAAGGGTCAGTCCTGTGGCGCCTGCCATGATGACAAGACCGCCTTTGGCGTCAAAAAAGGCTGCAGTAAATGCCATCCGGTCAAAGAGGTCTTGTTCTCTGATGATGCCCGTTTTAGTCATGAGCGTCATCTCGGTATGTATACCTGCAGCGACTGCCACAACCAGCTCTATAATGCCGGACCCGACAATAAGCGTTCAACCATGTCCCAGATGGAGCAGGGTGCATCCTGTGGTGCCTGCCATGAAAGTAAAACCGCCTTTGGCGTCAAAGGTGATTGTGACAAGTGCCACAAGTCAACTGTAAATATAACCTTTAAGGTTAAGGACACCGGTGACACTACGTTTAGTCATAAGAAACACGGTGCTCTGTTCAAATGTTCAGAGTGTCATAACGCCATTTTTGTGGCCGGTAAGGCAAGTAAGCGTTTCAGCATGTCAGACATGGAAAAGGGGCAGTCGTGTGGCGCTTGCCATGATGCTAAGTCTGCCTTTGGCCTCAAGGATGGTTGTGTTCGCTGTCATCCGGTGAAAAATATCAATTTCAAACCAGGAAGCGCGATGTTCAGCCATACAGTTCACCTTGCAGCATATAGCTGCAAGGATTGTCATCCCGCACTCTTTATCCCGGGTCCTGGCAACAAGCTCAGTACAATGGCACAGATGGAGAAGGGGCAATCCTGTGGGGCCTGTCACGACGACAGCACCGTTTTTGGGGTCAAGGCCAACTGTCAAAAATGCCACCCGGGAAATCCCAAGACAATTCGTTATGAATTGCAGGCAAGTACAGGCAATGTAGATTTCAGCCACAAGGTTCACCAAGAGCAGGGTTACGGTTGCAACGATTGCCACTATTCAATTGTTAGCTCAGGCAATAGTGATAAACGCTGGGTGATGAAGGAAATGGACCAAGGCAAGTTCTGTGGTTCCTGCCATGGGGCAAGTATGGCATTCAGTGTTAAGGATCCATTGGCTTGTGAACGTTGTCACCAGAAGGAATCTGATTGGCGTCCTCAACCCTTGCAGTAAAGTGTGATTATATAATTTGCATCGAGATATGACGAGAAAGGAAGAGACAGTGGATCAGAAGTATAACCCTCGGAACGTTGAAGATAAATGGCAGCAGCACTGGGAAGAAGCCAAGACCTTTGCAGTGACTGAAGACCGCGAAAAACAGAAATATTACCTGTTGGAGATGTTTCCATATCCCTCCGGCAGGATTCATATGGGCCACGTGCGCAACTATTCAATCGGTGACGTAATCGGCAGATTCAAGCGGATGCGCGGCTTTAATGTGCTTCATCCCATGGGCTGGGATGCCTTCGGGATGCCGGCGGAGAATGCGGCGATCCAGAATAAAAGCCATCCGGCTAAATGGACCTACGAAAATATTGCCTACATGCGCGGCCAACTCAAGAAGATGGGTTTGTCCTATGATTGGGGCCGGGAGCTGGCTACCTGTGACGTTGAATATTACCGTTGGGAACAGAAGATTTTCCTGCAGATGTATGAAAAAGGATTGGCTTACAAAAAGACCTCTTTTGTCAATTGGTGTCCGAAGTGTGAAACCGTACTGGCCAATGAACAGGTGGAGGATGGTGGTTGCTGGCGCTGTGACAGTGAGGTGAATCAGAAGGAACTGGATCAGTGGTTTTTCCGGATCACCGACTATGCCGAGGAGCTGCTTGAATGGACCAACCGCCTGCCTGGCTGGCCAGAACGGGTATTGGTAATGCAGCGCAACTGGATCGGCAAGAGCTTTGGCTGCGAGATCGAATTTCCTCTGGAAGGGAATGCCGACGCAATCAAGGTCTTTACAACACGCCAGGATACTGTGTATGGCGCCACCTTCATGTCACTCGCACCCGAACATCCTCGGGCTGAGGAACTTACAACGCCTGACAGAAAAGAGGAGGTGGATGCGTTCATCGAGAAGGTCAAAAAGACCGACCGTATCAAGCGGACCGCCGAGGACTTTGAGAAGGAGGGTGTCTTCACCGGCTCCTACTGCATCAATCCCTTGACCAAGGCGCATATGCCGATCTACCTGGCCAACTTTGTCCTCATGGACTATGGAACCGGCGCTGTCATGGCTGTTCCTACCCACGACCAGCGCGATTTTGAATTCGCACGTAAATATGCGCTGCCGCTTCAGGTCGTCATTCAGCCTGAGGGAGAAACACTTGATCCGCTGTCCATGGCCGCAGCCTTCACCGAAGTAGGGATTCTGACAAACTCCAGCCAGTTTGACGGTCTGCGTAGCGATTCAGCCAAGGAGGCCATTGCCGATTTTCTGGAACAGGAAGGGATCGGTAAGAAGACCGTCAATTTCCGACTGCGCGACTGGGGCATCTCTCGTCAGCGCTATTGGGGTAACCCAATCCCCATCATTTACTGTAAGGCATGCGGAGTAGTACCGGTACCTGATCAGGATCTGCCGGTTCGCCTTCCCATGGATGTGGAATTTACCGGCGAGGGGGGGAGCCCGCTGGCCAAGATTGACTCCTTTATCAACGTAACCTGCCCGTTGTGTGGTCAACCTGCGCGGCGCGAGGCCGATACCATGGACACCTTTGTTCAGTCGTCCTGGTATTTCCTTCGTTACTGCTGCCCGGATCTTCTGGATGGACCTCTCGACAGTGAGCGGGTGGATTACTGGATGTCCGTTGACCAGTATATCGGCGGAATCGAACATGCTGTCATGCATCTGCTTTATGCCCGTTTCTTCACCAAGGTGCTGCGCGACCTGGGGTATATAACCTGCGATGAACCGTTCACCAAACTGCTGACCCAGGGCATGGTCATCAAGGACGGCGCCAAGATGAGTAAATCCAAGGGCAATGTGGTTGATCCCAATGGCTTGATCGATCGTTATGGCGCAGACACCGCCCGTCTCTTTTCGCTATTTGCCGCACCTCCGGAAAAGGATCTGGACTGGAGTGATCAGGGCGTAGATGGATCCTTCCGCTTCCTGAATCGTGTCTGGAAACTGGTCCATGACCGATTGGACCTGATCAATAACTCCAAAACGGTGAATCTGTCTGCGCTCACTGGCGAGGAACGTACCCTGCGCCGCGCCGTACATAAGACCATCAGAAAGGTCACCGAGGATATCGAGGAACGTTTTCATTTTAACACCGCCATTGCCGCTGTAATGGAATTGCTGAACGTCCTCCAGGGAGCGGAGTTGGCTACTCCCCAATATGGGGCCGTCATGAAGGAGGCCTTGGGTAGTCTGGTGCAGATGCTGGCACCTTTTGTACCCCATATAACGGAAGAATTATGGCAGCGAATGGGGCATCATACACCTCTGTCTGAAACGCCATGGCCCGACTACGACCGTGAAGCGGTTGTTGATGATGAAGCGCTGGTGGTCATCCAGGTCAACGGCAAGCTGCGCTCCAAGTTTACCGTGCCTGCCGGCACTGATGAGGAAACCATGAAATCCATCGCCCTTGCGGATGAGAAGGTACTGCCGTTTATTGAGGGTAAGCAGGTACGCAAGGTGATTTGCATTCCGGGAAAACTGGTTAATATTGTGGTGGGGTAGGCCAGATATGCGATTTTTATCCTTAATCGTAATTTTTACTCTGTTGGCGGGATGTGGTTACCATGTGACCGGTTCTGCTGAAAACCGCCTGGCTCCCGGACAATCCCTGTGGGTAGCTTTTATAGTCAATGAGACCATCAGTCCGTCGGCCCAGACGGTTATACGCAGGGCACTGCTTGAGGAGGGGCATGCCATGCGTGGATTATCTCCGGCTGGCAGCCAGGCTGCTGGCGATCTCCAGGTTAAAGGCACTCTGCGTTCATATTCAAGTCGTGCGGTTTCCTACACCGCCGCAGACCGGGTCAAGGAATATCGTCTGACCATCGATGTGGAATTGGAATTACACTGTAAGGGTGCTAACGCACCGGTCTGGAAAGGTATGTTCCAATCCTATCAAGATTATCCTGCATCCACGGACCTTGCTCTCCAGCGCTCTGCTGAAGAGGCTGCCCTTGCCGCCGCCGCCAGAATTCTTGCACAGAAATTTCTGACCGCAGTTGAACAGTCATACTGATTATGACCGCTCAGGAGTTTGAAACATCCCTCCAGAAAGGGAAGATCCCCGTTCTTTGCTACCTGTATGGTGAGGAATCCTTCCTCGTTGATCGGGCTACCCGCAATCTGCTCGACAAGGCCATTGAGCCATCCCTTAAGGACTTTAACTTCAACGTGTTCTACGGTAATGAATCCAAGGGGATTGATATCGTTGATGCCGCCCAGACGCTTCCCATGTTTGCCGAGCGCCGCGCGGTCCTGGTTAAACGGGCCGAAGCCTTGACCGCTTCGGCTTGCGAAGCCCTGCTTCCTTACATTCAGAACCCTGCTGCGACCACCTGTCTGATATTTACCGGCGCCAAGATCGACCAGCGCAAGAAGTTTTTTCTGGAGCTCAAGAAGCAGGGCACGCTGGTGGAATTCAAACGTCTTTATGACAACAAAATCAGCAGTTTTATCCAGAGCGAAGCCAATGTGCATGGCAAACCCATAGAACCGGCAGCAGCGGAGTTGCTTTCGTTTCTTATCGGAAACAATTTGCAGGAGCTCTCATCCCAGATCGAAAAACTGGTTGTGTATGCCGGCACCCGTCCACGCATCGTTCTGGATGATGTACGCACCATCGCCAGCAGTACCAAGGCCTTTACCGTCTTTGAA
>MHXL01000127.1:3939-10871 GCA_001824455.1 Desulfuromonadaceae bacterium GWB2_53_15 | reverse complement strand
GTCAACGACGCCTGCCTGCCGCAAGACAATCGCCGCCGTCCAGTCCGACTCCCCCCCCACCTACTCCTTAAATCCGGACAGCAAGACCCGCGAGGGTTTTGCCGCTGACCTGCCGAACGTAGTGGCACAGCGGGCAGGGATCGAAGTCCCATTCCGGACAAACCGGAAGATTCTCTGGCCCGCGACCATTGTTTTGGCAGTCGCCGCCCTTGGCATGGGCTATTGGCGCCACCTGACCGTTCTCCGCCTCAACCGGGAATTGAGCCAGGCGTTGGAACATCTTGAGGAATCACGCCAAAACCTGCTTCAGAGCGAGGATATTTCCCGGCATCTCACCCTGTTGGCAGATCGGGAGCGGGCGCGTAGCCAAGCCATCCTGGAGAGCATCCAGGACGGCATCAGCATCCAGGACCGGGACCTTCGCATTCTGTATCAAAATCCGCGAATGATCGAGCTTTACGGAACGCACCAGGGTTCCTATTGCTACCAGGCCTATCAACAGAAAGAGGCCGTCTGTGATGGCTGCCTGGTACAGGCAACCTTCCAGGATGCCCGTTCGTACATGGACATCAAGACCTTGGAGGGATCCTCCGGAAAGCAGTATCTTGAGATAGTCTCATCACCACTGCGCGATGAACAGGGTGATATCATTGCCGTCATAGAAAGCGTTCGTGACATCACCGCCAAAATCCAGGTAGAGACGGAACTGGAACAGAAGCAGCAGCAACTCGAAAAGATCAACGGCTCCCTGGAGCAGCGAATCAATCAGGCAGTATCTGAACTGCGCAGGAAGGATGCGCTGCTGATCCAGCAGAATCGCCTGGCATCCATGGGCGAGATGATCAACAATATTGCCCACCAATGGCGCCAGCCTCTGAACAATATCGCACTGATCGTGCAGAATCTGCCGTTTTCGCTTAAATCCGGAGAGCTTGATGCCCGCGATCTGGACAAAGAAGTTGCCGGCGCCATGGAAATTATTATCCATATGTCGCGCACTATCGACGACTTCCGCAACTTTTTCCGACAGGACAAGGAAAAACAGAATTTTATCGTCAACACGGTTTTGGAGCGTTCCCTCAAACTTGTTTCTACAGCTCTTACGCACGACAAAATCCTGGTTGACGTGGCAAGTGAGCAGGATGTCACTACCAGCGGCTATCAGAACGAATACGCTCAGGTGCTGCTCAACATTCTGGCCAATGCCCGCGAGGTGTTGACAGAACGGAGGATACCCGAGCCACGCATCTGCATTCACCTGACCAGCGAGAACGGACGCTCGATGCTGACTATCCGTGATAACGGCGGCGGCATCGCCGACGATGTTCTGCCCAGGATCTTCGATCCGTACTTCACCACCAAGGAACCTGGCAAAGGGACCGGAATAGGTCTGTACATGTCCAAGGTAATCATAGAGCAGAACATGGATGGTCACCTCTCCGCCCGCAACATTCATGGCGGAGCCGAGTTCGCAATCGAGCTTTGAATGCATACCGATCCCGCCACGGATATCATTTTGCAGACGCCGGAGATCGTAAACCATCCCCACATCGATTCTCAGGACACCCTGAAAAATCTGGGCAACAATATCGAGCTGTATCGTGAAATTTTAGACCTGTTCAATTCCAGCATCCAGCTTGCTCAACAAGATCTTGTAACTGCCATCGGCATCGGCGCACTCCCTGATGTGCTCCAGCATGCACACAAGATAAAGGGCATGTCTTTCAATGTCGGCGCTAAACGCTATGCGGAACTGGCCCGGCAGATCGAGTATGCAGCGTCAAAGGGAAACCTCGCTGCATGCGAACAATGGCTGCGCAGCCTGTCAACAGAGCTTCCGCAGCTTCAGGATGTAATTGCGGCCATCAACTGGCATGAACTTCACTGAGAAAAGAGAATACAGCAATGTGTATTACATACCTGATCAGATCCATAGCATCAGAAAGCAGATGACCTCAAAAACACCACTTTGCCACCCCAGACAAAATCTGGCGGTGGATTGCAGGCTACATTCGCCCTTGCATTTGCCACCCTACTCTGCTAATGTTTTTGACCTTCATAAATCCACACCTTAACATTCAAAGAGTTGCTGAAAGGATCTCAGAACATGTTGAAAATATTCGATTACCTGTTTGGTATATTTTCCAATGACCTGGCTATTGACCTGGGAACCGCCAACACCCTGGTCTACCTGAAAGGCAAGGGGATCGTGGTGCGCGAACCATCGGTCGTAGCCGTGCAGAAGATGCCTAACGGCCAGCAGAAGGTGCTCAAGGTCGGCATGGAAGCCAAACAGATGCTTGGCCGCACCCCTGGCTCCATCACGGCCATACGCCCCATGAAAGACGGTGTCATCGCTGATTTTGACATCACCGAGGAGATGCTGCGCTATTTCATTCACAAGGTACACAACCGCAAGACCCTGGTGCGCCCGCGCATCGTGATCTGTGTCCCCTCCGGCATCACCCAGGTGGAGAAACGGGCGGTCAAGGAATCAGCCGAGTCGGCCGGGGCCCGCGAAGTCTACCTGATCGAGGAGCCGATGGCTGCCGCCATCGGGGCCGGCCTGCCCATCACCGAGGCATCCGGCAACATGGTTGTTGACATCGGCGGCGGCACCACCGAGGTGGCGGTCATCTCCCTGGCCGGTATCGTCTATGCCCAGTCCACCCGCATGGGGGGCGACAAGATGGACGAGGCCATCGTCCAGTTCATCCGCAAGAAATACAACCTGCAGATCGGCGAGCGTATGGCCGAATCGATCAAGATCGATATCGGCGAGGCCTACCCCGGCCCCGAGGTGCTGACAAAACTGGTCAAGGGGCGCGACCTGGTCTCGGGCATTCCCAAGACCATCGAGGTCAACTCGGATGAGATCCGCGAGGCGCTCAAGGAGGCGGTCAACGCCATTGTCGATACGGTCCGGATCTGCCTGGAAAAGACCCCGCCCGAACTGGCCGCCGATATCGTCGACAAGGGCATCTTCCTGGCCGGTGGCGGCGCCCTGTTGCGTAATCTGGACATGTTGCTGCGCGAGGTAACCAAGGTGCCGGTACTGATTGCCGAAAACCCATTGGACTGCGTTGTGCTTGGCTCAGGCAAGGTTCTGGATGAACTCGACCTGCTGCGCCGCGTGTCAATCACGTCGTAAGGCATTATCTACCACGGAGACACGGAGGACACGGAGACATCACTATCAAAAAGCAAACTTTGTGAGGATAAACAGGATATGTGCATGACCAGCAAAACAACCCTGCATTTCTTAATTAATCCTGTTTTCCTCTGTGATCTCTGTGTCTCTGTGGTAAAGATTCCACTGTTTATTGTTCCCCGCTGATATGAAAACACCCACCGTTGACATAATCGTCCCCGTCTGGAACAGCCCTTTTGAAACCCGCGCCTGCCTGGCCGCAATCCTTGAATACTCACCCGCTGCACGCTTGATAATCGTCGATAACGGCAGCAGCCGCGAGACCGAGCTGATGCTGGAGGAATTTTCCGAGACACTCGGAGAGCGCGGCCTGTTTATCAAATCCGAACGAAACGTCGGCATGGTTCCAGCCATCAATATCGGGCTGGCCAGATCGGACAGCGACTTTGCCGTCATCCTTCGTCCGCACATGCAGGTGACCCGCGACTGGCTTTCCGGGCTATTGGATGCGGCCCAGGCCCCCCAAGCCGGCATCGTTTCCCCGGTATTCAGTGGCAGCGACGCCCCCCGACTCCCCGCGATCGCGGCCGGTAGCACGCAAATGGAGACCTTTGACATCTCTTTTGCCGCCCTGGCGCTCAAGGGAGAGCTGCACATGCTGATCGGAGGCTTTGACGAAGGCATGGATGGTGGCGAATGGTGCCTGAAGGATTATGTCCGCCGGGCCTGGAGCCGAGGTTATCACACCTGCGCCACCTCCCGTTCACGGGTTGTCTTCGGAAAAGAGCCGGTGTTCGGCTCAGACCTGCGCCGTCAGCAGCAATTGCACTCCAGCAGGACCAGCTACCTGGAGCGATGGGGCATCGGACGACACTACAGCATCTACTTCGGCAACAAAACCGATGCCTGTTCCCTTGCCGACAGTATTGAAACCATACTGGAAGGCGCTCGGCAGGGTCATCGCTTTACCTTGCTGCTGCATCGACGCCAAGCCTCAGATTTCCGGCGCATGGGCTGGAATGCCCTGCACACGGGCATCACTCTGAAATGCCTGTCCCTGCTCATGCCGCAACGGGATCTGTTGCGCCAGTTTTCGGCGCTGCAAACCGCAGTGTCTGATGTCATCCCTGTGCAAGGCGTAGACAACATTACCTTTCCCGGTGCGGATACAGCCATTCCCTTCCATGAAATAGCAGCCGCCATCGGGTCAATCAAAAGGGGTACATCATGATCGAAGACGTGAAACAACAGTTGCAGGCCCATCTGGCACTATGCGCATCCATTGAGCGGGACATGCCGTTGCAGATCGCTGAAGCCGCAGCAATGCTGGTGGAAAGATTCAAAGACGGCAGCAAGCTCCTGGTTATGGGCAACGGCGGTTCAGCTGCCGATGCACAGCACTTCGCAGCAGAGATCGTGGGGCGCTTCAAGCTGGAGCGGGCTGCGCTGCCGGCCATCGCGCTCTCCACCGACACTTCGATCCTGACAGCCATCGGCAATGATTACGGCTTCGATGCCGTCTTCAGCCGTCAGGTTGAGGCACTGGCCACAGCTGGCGACGTGGTAGTCGGCATCTCCACCAGCGGCAACTCTCCCAACGTACTCAAGGCGCTGCAACTGGCCAGGGAACGCGGTTGCCGCACGGTCGGCCTGCTCGGCAAGGACGGCGGCAGCATCAAGGCCGCCTGCGATCTGGCCTTGATCGTCCCCTCCAGCGATACCCCCCGCATCCAGGAAGGGCACATCACAATTATCCACATCATCTGCGACCTGGTGGAAAAGGCGCTGTTCGCCTGAAAAGACTTTTCTCACAGAGCTCACTGAGGCACAGAGAAATTCAAAAGCTTTGCTTACTTAATGATTGAGATATTGCTTGAATATATGTTTCATGATGTAAGATTTTTTTCTCTGTGAACTCTGTGTGCTCTGTGAGAGTTGATTTGAGTTTTTGAAAGGGTTTACCATGAAAATCCAGCCCATCGACCTTTCCGGCGTAACCACCTACCCCATTGCCGAGCGCAAGAACAAGGTTTCCCTGCAGCACGACTTTGCCGGTGACATAACCGCCGGAATGAGCGTATCCGCCCTGCTGTCGGCACTTCCCAACCAACTGGGCAGCGAGAGCCTCAATGCGGTCATAAACGCGGTTGTCAAGGCCCGCGACAAGGACAAGCCAGTGGTGATCGCCATCGGCGGGCATGTAATCAAATGCGGACTGCAGCCGGTGTTAAGGCAGTTGATCGATGCCGGTATCATTACCGCAGTTGCCATGAATGGTTCGGCCTCGATCCACGACTACGAGATCTCGCTGATCGGCGAGACCAGCGAGGATGTAGGTGCTGTGCTGCACTGCGGCACCTTCGGCATGGCCGAAGAGACCGGACGGGACATCAACGGAGCACTCAAGGCCGGAGTGGCCGAAGGGATCGGCTACGGCGAGGCGCTGGGGCGTTTCATTGTCGAAAACAGAAACCCCCACCGTGAGTTCAGCCTGCTGGCCGCCTGCTACAACAAAGGCATCCCGGCCACGGTACATGTGGCTCTGGGCACCGACATCATCCACCAGCACCCTGACTGCGATGGCGCCATACTGGGTCAGGCCACCTTCACCGATTTCAGGCTATTCACCTCAGTGGTATCAACCCTGGGCAACGGCGGAGTGTTCATCAACATCGGCAGCGCCGTGATCATGCCGGAGGTGTTCCTCAAGGCGCTCTCCATCACCCAGAACATGGGTTTCCACGTGGATGGATTCACCACCGCCAATTTCGATATGACCCAGCACTACCGACCGTTGCAGAACGTGGTCAAGCGTCCCACGGCCGGCGACAGCCGCGGCCTGACCATCACCGGCCATCACGAGATCATGATCCCGCTCTTGACGGCGGGGATCTTGGACAGGATCAAGGCTTAAAAGCAATAATAACGTCCTCGAACCTCGCTCCTCGAGCATTTATATCCTCATTCGGAGAATGTTATGGACCGCAAAACAATCGAATCGCTTTTCAGTCATATCGCCGATATCCGCTGCCTGGTGATCGGCGACCTGATGCTGGACGAGTACTTGTGGGGCAAGGCCGAGCGGATATCGCCGGAGGCGCCGGTACAGGTCGTGGACGTAGTACGCGAGGAGTTGCGCCTGGGAGGCGCCGGGAATGTCGTCAACAACCTGGCTGCCCTGGGGGCACGGGTAACGGTCTGTTCAGTGGTGGGTGAGGATGAAAACGGCGCGGCACTGCTCAAGGCCTTCAAAAGCCGGGAGGTGGCCACAGATGCCGTTTTCCGCGACCCAAGCCGCAGGACCAGCCGCAAGACCCGCGTGGTGGCCGCCCACCAGCAGATCGTGCGCATCGATCGGGAATCGCGCGAGCCGCTTGCGGCTGACGTGGAGCAACAGCTCTGTTCATGGATAGCCGCCAACTTTGCCCAGTTTAACGTCATCCTGCTTTCTGACTACAACAAGGGTGTTCTGACGCCACGGGTGATCGATACGGCCATTGCAGCGGCGCGCCCCTGCGGCATCCCGGTACTGGTGGACCCTAAGGGCACCGACTACTCCCGTTATCAGGGCGCCACCATCCTGACCCCCAACCGCAAGGAAGCCGAAGCTGCTTCGGGGGTTGCCATCCGCGACCTGGATTCACTCGAACATGCTGCCACGACCATTATGGAGACAGCCGGACTGGAACACCTGCTGATCACTCGCAGCGAAGAGGGCATGTCTCTCTTCTCCCGCACAGAATCAACGACGCTATATTCAGCCGGAGAAGCAGGCGGCGAG
>MHXL01000127.1:3315-3818 GCA_001824455.1 Desulfuromonadaceae bacterium GWB2_53_15 | reverse complement strand
CGCCCGCCTGGCCAACATTGCCGCCGGCATTGCCGTTGCTAAACTGGGAACCTCCACGGTATCCCCGGACGAAATTATCAATGCCCTGGCTCTCGCCCACCCTGACAGCGACTCCAAGATCAAAAACCTGGACGTGCTCACCGCCATCATCGCAGCCGAGAAGGCCCGCGGAAAAAGGGTTGTATTCACCAATGGCTGCTTTGATCTGCTCCATGCCGGGCATGTCAAGTATCTGCAGAAGTCCCGTAAGCTGGGTGACCTGCTGATACTTGGCCTGAATAGCGACGCTTCGGTGCGGCGGCTGAAGGGTGAAAAACGGCCCCTGATCGGTGAAGATGAGCGGGCTCACATTCTGGCGGCATTGGACTGCATCGACTACGTGGTGCTGTTCGACGAAGACACACCTCTGGCGCTGATAACAGCACTCAAACCTCATATTCTGGCCAAAGGTGGTGATTATACGGCTGACAGTGTGGTAGGAAAGGAAGTGGTCGAGGCCTATG
>MHXL01000127.1:458-3280 GCA_001824455.1 Desulfuromonadaceae bacterium GWB2_53_15 | reverse complement strand
AAATCAACGACCAACATCATCGAGCGGGTGCTGGAGCGCTACTCCTGATGCGCCACTCCCGGCTTGCCGGCGCTTATCCGTTGTTTTGTGTGGTTTTTTGGATGAAAATCTGATAAGAGAGCAACTATTAGTGCATACAAGAAGGGAGCGGCCATGGCACAAAAAACCGATAACAACAGGGAGCTGTGGATTCTTGGGCTGAAGCCGGGCCAGGAACGTGAGCAGATAATCACTTCATATCTGACAACAGCCGGTTACTCCAGTCGTCTCGGTCAGATTGAGGACCTTGCCGCCGGTCGGCCGCTGGGGATCATCCTGGACATCTCACCTTTCTCGGATGACGGCTGGGGGCTGCTGCTCAGAATCAAAAGCGATCCCGCCATCTGCAACATTCCCGTACTGCCGATTTTTTTAAGCGAAAAGGGCAAGGTTGGCGGCGTTTTCCCGGTCGCGGGTTTTTTCACCATGCCGGTGGATGAGCACTATCTGCTGGAGCGGCTGGCGGTTTACGGCTTGACCGAAGAGGCTGAAACCTGGGATCTTCAGGCTCTGGTAGTTTCACGCACAGGTGAGGAAAAACTCTCAAAGGCAGTGGAGTCGGTGGGTTTTGAAGTGGTCAAGGGATATACCGGCAAGGAGGCCATGGCGCTTGCCTCCATCCATCCCAAGTACATGGCCTTTTGCAGTATGATGCTGTCGGACATGTCGGCCTTCGAACTGCTGGAAAAGTTCCGCATCTACCCCTACAGCCGCAATACTCCCATGTTTATACTGCTGAAAGCAGAAATGAAGGAAGGCGAGAGGGTTGCCATGAGCAGAGAGATCGCCCACCTGGTCAGCAAGAAACAGCTTACTTGCGAGGAGTTCCTGGGCTACCTGCGACGCAGGGAATAAAGCCTTAAACACCAATCAAAAACAGCCGCTACCCTGTTACAGGATAAGCGGCTGTTTTGTTTTTGTGTCGGCCTGTAGCCAATTGAAACGTTACTGGCGTCCATCTGATCTACAACAATAAGGCAATCTTTCCTGACTACGCGGCCGCGCGGGTGGTCCGGCGATGGCTTCGGTTTGAACCTTGAAGCCTGATAAGCGTTCTCAGCGCCTCATTAACAGAGACATCATCCTTGAACACCTCGGCGACATCCTTGTCCAGAAGGATAATGTTTGATCCCACTTTAGCCTTCTCCGCATATTTGCCAACGACACACCCCGTAAGCAGGGAAATATCGTATTCCGGCCGGAGTTCATCTTTTTTGGCGATTTTTTTCATATGCATTCCTTTCGTTCCTGGTTGCTTCTCGGGCGCTGATTATTCTGTTGGAATCGCCCCTGTCGGTATGTGCAACGAACAGTAAAAGTCCGGTTGTTGTGTTGCCAAGGGTTATGAAACGGTCTTCGACGTCTGAATGGTCCGGATCAAAGAACGTCATGGAAAATATATCCAGAAAAACGGTTGACGCCTCGTGAAATGAGATGCCATGCTTGCGAATGTTGGATGTTTCTTTTCGCCTGTCCCATTCGTAAGTAATCATTCTACCCTTTCATTGCATATTCTTCCTCATCCTACATCAACATCATAACACCTGAAAAGGGTTTTATGGGGGGTATGCTTGCTTAATCTTGCTGTATTAGGGAACATGCTGCCTTGTTAAAGATAATCCTAGAAAAACGGCAGTTCGAATAACACAAAGCAACGGTGCAACTGAGAAATCAAAACCTTACGAGAGAAACTTCATACACCAATATGGGTGAGTCTCAACAGATTCTTCAAGCAGATTCCTTATTGATTTTACTCCGTTACTCCGTTACTCGTTGCTCCGTGTTCTCCGTGTTTCAAATGTTTTTTTAAGGATAATCGGGTAGTGCCCGGCTTGCCGCCAAATAAACATAGAGGGTCATTCTGATCGCCTGGGATAATAGAAATCAAAAACAGCCGCTACCCTGTTGCAGGATAGCGGCTGTTCTGTTCTTGCAAAATGAAATTATGGCTGAGTCCAGGGGTTGTATAGCGTCAGGCCGACAATATGCAGAAAATCCTTGGTGTTTCTGGTGGCGAGCGGCAGTTTGAGATTCAAGGCAATCGCGGCAATCTGCGCATCTTCGGTTGTGATCGAAAAACCGGATCTGCGGCGATTTGCGACAACATGTGCATACAGATTCGTGCATGATTCATCGAACGGCAGACAGTTGCCGAAAAAATCTTCCCTAAACATCTTTTCCGCTGCATCCGCAAGCGCATCCCGTCGTTTACCGCCCGGCAAAAGGGCTATTCCCAATAATATTTCCGACTGGGTAATCGCAGTGACATAAAAGGTTACAGCTGTTTGACGTGCAAACCACTCCACTACCAGGGGAGCGGGTTGCGAACGCATCAGCTCCGAAAGTACATTGGTATCCAGGATAATGCCACTCACGATCACAGATCCATGTCCGGCGGAGTACGTACGGCCTGACGAGCAGGAATCGGCAAGGAATCCACATGCAGCCTTGCAAACCGTTGATGAATGCGATCCGCAAAATCCGATGGGACAGTTGACGTTATGAGTACCTGGCGCAGTATGTTCCGCACCTCGGCCTCCATGGAGCATCCATGTTGTGCTGATTGCAGGCGAAGTTTAGTCTTCAGTGATTCATCAAGATTTCTGATGGTGATACTGGCCATGTGAACACCCCCATTGATTTCATTGATATCATTGTACTCAATGATTGGAGCAACGGCAAGGAAATTTCCGGATGAAGAGGTTTTCTGAAGGGGATCGACACGAGCGCGGAACGGGAGGCGGAACTGCTGTGAACATCGTGGATTCGTCGAATGGCTGGAG
>MHXL01000127.1:323-400 GCA_001824455.1 Desulfuromonadaceae bacterium GWB2_53_15 | reverse complement strand
GGGTTTTGGAAACCCGGCAGGTCTTGTTGCATTGGGGGAAATGCTGCTTTATTACAAATAGAGGGTGGGATTCTGTT
>MHXL01000127.1:0-282 GCA_001824455.1 Desulfuromonadaceae bacterium GWB2_53_15 | reverse complement strand
TTGTCCCTCTGAGCTTCCGTTGAAAATGCCTCCCTACGTTACTACTTTAAACGAGCTTCCAATTCATCCAAAATAAGCTTTTCCATTGCTACATTATTCCCAACTGGCAACCATTGTCCAGCCCACATATCTAGTTGTATAAGCTCAGCTTTAAGAGATATTTGTAATGGCTTTCTATTTACTACTCTAACAATTACCCTGGTCTGTGTATTGTTACCAGTACCTCCATAAGCTGTTCTCAAATATCCAGAACCTGCATCTGATATTTCCAGATTTAAATTT
>MHXL01000126.1:9831-11065 GCA_001824455.1 Desulfuromonadaceae bacterium GWB2_53_15 | reverse complement strand
CATGGAAGAATTCTGATGCAGCATCTTCAGGTTCAACTGGTTCGGCCACCAGTGCTGGTTCGACGTGCCTCTGCTGGCCGTGGGTTTGTCAACTCCGCCCGTTACCGGACACTTGCTATCTTTATCCATCTCTGCTCTCCTTTCGCCTCTGCTTTTGGATATGTAGAGTCAGTCAGGGATTATGTGACTAGTCACAGTATACCCCAAAACAGGCGGGTATGTTGCTGGCAGTCATAATAATCACCCCGACTTAGGAGCTTATGTTGCATTGAGGATAATCAACACGCCTCATATAAAAAGAGGCCAAGGGACGCATACCCCTTGGCCTCTGACAATAGTTTCTCACCCGGAGTTTCCGGTCGGAAAGCTTACAGTTTCACATCCAGCTCATTCAGGACAAGCTGCTCGCGGACCTGCTTCTTCCTGATCAGAACCAGTTCGGAAGTGCGTGTTCTCATGACGGCTGGCGGCTTGCGGTGCGAGTTGTAGTTTTCCGGCGACATGCTCTCGGAATAGGCTCCCGTGCCGCCGATGACGACATAGTCGCCGATTTCCGGCTCGGCAATCATCACCGGCACAATGTTGCCGTCGTTGTCCAGACGCACCGAATCGCCACTTTCGCAGCAGCGCCCCACAATCCCGAACGACTTCAGCCCGGCCGTTGGCTTAGCGTCATACTCGCTGGAGAGCAGCGTTCCGTCCTGGCGCACAATGGCAATGGGATGCTCGGAACCGTACAGCAGCGGGCGCGTCAGCAGCTCCATGCCGCCGTCAACGATCAGGAAGTTCAGCTCGTTGGTCAGTTTCTTGTCGATAATCCTGGTAATGATATGACCCGAGTTGGCCACCACATAGGTTCCCGGCTCGATTTCCATCTGAAGTTCGCGTCCGGTTGCCTCCTTGAACTCCTTTATCCGCTGCGCGGCATAGGCGCCCAGCGCCGTGATGTCGGCCTGTTTTTCCCCCGGCATCCTGGCCACCTTGAGCCCTCCCCCGAAGCTGACCGTGGTGGCATCCGGGAAATAGGTACGCACAAAACCCAATTCACGGTCGATGTTCTCCCGCCATTTTTCCGGGTCGCCCCCTGAACCGATATGGACATGAACCTGGGTAAAGCGCAGTCCCTGCTTGTCAGCCAGGGCCTTTACCTGCGGGACATCGTTTAAGTGTACGCCGAAGCAGGAATACTCACTGCCGGTATCGCGGGTAGCGCTTTCACCGCCGCCGTTGGCGC
>MHXL01000126.1:6442-9789 GCA_001824455.1 Desulfuromonadaceae bacterium GWB2_53_15 | reverse complement strand
CAAAGTCGGCAATCAGTTGAAATTGGGTCATGGAGCAGACGTTGTACTTCAGTCCGGCGCGGATCATCTGCTCCAGTTCGGCGCGCTCCTCACCGCTGGGCACCTCCTGGGTGGTCAGCATCATCCGGCTATACGGCACCCCGGCGGCAAAAGCACGGGCCGCCTCATCCAGCGACGAGCAATCCAGATCCAGTCCCTTGTTGGTGACGACACGCAGCACGGTACGATCCGAGTTTGCCTTCATGGCGTATCGTACATGCAGTCCGTAGGCATTCGGCATGTTCAGCAACCGTTCACAGCTGTTTTCTATGTATTCCTGATCATGCAGGTATACCGGTGTTCCCCACTGCCGGGCTATTTTCGGGATGAGCGATGCGTCCAGTTTGGTCGGACCGAAGTGTTTCATTGTCATGCTTTCAACCTCGCAAATTTGATATGGCCCCGCATTCCCCGATTCCATAAGGGCAGCGTGAAGAGGGTTGCATATCTATGTAGCATTTTCAATCGGTGCGGCGCAACATCTCTCTGGAAGTTTGTTGCGTAGAGTTCATATGTGCGGTGTCCGGCAACCGTTTATCGACCAATTGCCATCCCGACCTGCGCCCCAAGGTCGCGGCCATCTTGCGTGATCTGGAAAACGACCCGTTCCAGTCCCACCTGAAGTTTCACCGCCTGATCGGTAAATTGAAGGATGTCCAGGCGGTGAGCATCACCCACAGCTATCGCATCACTCTTACCGTCATGGTCACCGACAAAGAGATCATCCTTCTGGACATCGGCAGCCATGATGAGGTCTACCGATCGTAATCCCGAGGGGTATTCATGGGACATTTTTTGGGGATTCAGGAGCATTTTACTAAATTCGAAAGCGGCCAATCGGCCGCTTTCGCTGTTCTTCAAAAGAGCTTACCGACTCTCTTCGATCAGTCGCAAAAAATCTTCATAGGCCGCAAACCCGGTCAGGCGCTTCCCGCCGCACAGGTGTGTCGGCACCGCAGTAATGCGCAAATCCATGGCCCGCTGCCAGTCGGCATCAACTGCCGCGGCACAACTCCGCTCCGCCAGCACCGTCCGTGCCTCATCCGCTGGTAGTTCAATAGCTGCGGCGATCCGCACCAACTCATCAACTAGCGCGATGTTGACCCCTTCCACGAAATAGGCCCGGTAGACGGCTTGGCGGAACTCATTTCCGCGTCCTTGCTCCTCTGCCCATTTCCCCAACTCCTGGGCGAGCCGGCTGTTGTAGGTACGGCTCCGTTCCCTCAGCGGCAAACCCTCTGCCGCTGCAACCTGCAGCAACCGGGCCTGCATGTCGCGGATCATCGCCTCCCGCCCGGCAAAGAGCTCGGCAAGCTCCCTTCCTTCCGTCGGAGTTTCGGGGTGAAGCGGGAAGGCGCTCCAGCGAAGTTGAACCCCGTATTCCTGTTGCAGGCGTTCGGTACGCACGGTACCGAGGTAGCACCAGGGTCAGATGTAATCGAAAAAGACCTCTACCACGGGTGTGCTGTTCATGGTGCCATCCTCCCAGCAGTTTTTCAGAGCAGCTTCAACACCGCCCGGGCCGCTGGTTCCGATGAGGCGGGGACATCTTTCCCCTGCACCAGCGTCGCACCGTCAGCCGCCCGGGCATTGCGTAGCACCCCGGGGGCATGGCAAACCGCCGCGTGTGGTGTCCCCGGCGGCACCGGTCCATGCCTGCCGGTGAGTACATCATACCTCATGACATAATTTAAAAGGCGGCCGATTGGTCCGCCTTGTCCTGCCCAGCCGCTTTCAGCAGGGCTCGTTCATGACCAACTCCCAAGCGCCGGCACTCGATTATAGGCGTTTCCCCTTGGGGATTATGTGTTTCAGCTTTTGCGGACCATCATACAGAGTTTGCTTTATGATCCCCCGTTTCTCCTTCAGGTCCTTTCTTGCGTCGTCTTCCTCTATCAACATTTCGGCGTCTACTGATAATTTCTCGATTTTGTCTTCCTCTTTATCATTAATCCGAACTGCCATTTAACACACCCCCTTTCTTCAACTAAATTTTCTCATACCACTGCAAAAATAACAATTGGCCTAATCAAATGGGGCAGGCTAACAGGGGTACTTAAATTCCAAAAGGTGGCTGTTTGGCAGCCTTTGATTTGAATTCGTCTCTGTTACTCATTAATAGACCTCACGCGGTATATCCGCCGTCAATGGCAAGATTGGCACCAGTCACGTAGGACGCCTCTGCGCTTGCCAACCAGGACACCAGCGACGCGATCTCATCGCCGGTGCCGTAGCGGGGCAGAGCCATGAACCGTTCCACTGTCAGCTTGGCGAAATCGCTCGTGGCAGGATTCATGTCCGTGTCCACCGGACCGGGTGCCACGTTGTTGATGGTGATGCCGCGCGGGCCGAGATCACGCGCCAGTCCTTTGACCAGCCCCACGAGCGCTGCCTTGCTCATGCCATAGACGCCACCGCCGACAAAAGGTATCCGTTCGGCGTTGCAACTCCCTACGTTGATGATGCGCCCGCCCATCCGCATATGCTTCACTGCGGCCTGTGTGGCCACGAACACGGCGCGTACATTCACCGCCAGGATGCGATCGAAATCCTCCAGCCGAAAGTCGTCTAGGGGGGAGATAATCGCAATCCCGGCGTTGTTGACAAGGATGTCAATGCCGCCAAGCTCATTCACTGCCCGCTCCACGGCGGCAACCACTGCCACTGCATCCGCGCTGTCGGCCCGGATTGCCAGCGCCTTCACCCCCAACGCTTGAATTGCCTTTACCGTCTGGTCTGCCTGGTCCGGGTTGCCGACATAGGTAAGCGCCACATGGGCGCCTTCCCGGGCCAGACGCCTGGCGATGGCAGCTCCGATGCCGCGGCTAGCGCCGGTTACCAGCGCCCGTTTGTTTTCAAGTCGACGATCCATGGGATCCTCCTGTTGATGTGATGTAGCCCGATAATCATAAGATATTACCAATTTCCGGAAAGTCAACGGCGAGGCAAAACTGCCGTCAGGAGGTGGCGATGCCAGAATTACGTCTGCTGCAGGAGAGAAGGGGACAGCCATGATAAGTAGAGTCAAGGGTAAAACGGAGATTTCCCGTTCCTATCGAGTCATGCCCCCGGTAGTATCCTATTCTCGCTGGCTTCGCCAATCCGGGGACACAAAGGGCCAGGCTGCTATTGAGAATGTAGCTTGGCCCCCTTTTGGTTGCTGCCTTTTGTAACTTTTACACAGTTATTCCGATTCATGGGGTTTTGACGATCTTGGTAAAGAGGTAGTCATTTTTAGCAACCGGTACGTGGCAGCCGAAGCACTCGGCGACAAAACCAGGGTTCTTTCCGTAGGGCTTCAGTTCGTT
>MHXL01000126.1:508-6363 GCA_001824455.1 Desulfuromonadaceae bacterium GWB2_53_15 | reverse complement strand
AATGCACCCGGTTCGGTGGCGACAGGGAATGATGGGTGTTTTTCCGCTTTCCAGGCCACCTTGGCCAGCACGCTGCCGTCTGGGAGGGGTTTTATGCCGGCATGCAGCGCTGAGACAGCAATCTCGTTGCCGGTGACGATACGGATATGCCCCTTGTCTTCTCGGTAAGAGGGGGCGATGACCTTCCAGGACATGTAGTCAGGATAGAGGGCAATTCCGTTTGGTGCTACCGGCCGGTCAGCGGCGTCAAGAGAGCCTGAAACCAGCAGCAAAGCAACACCGGCTAAAACTATTTTCCACATAAATACCTCCTTGAGCAAACTATGTGCGTATGCACAATAATATCAGAGGATTGAATGGATACAACTTGCGTGAATCCCAGGGAGAAGCCATGGAAATCTTGCGGGTGTCTTTGTGGATAAGACTTTTCTTGAATTGTCTTTTATGGCAAATAAGATATGTTTGCAAATTTGTGCATACATGGCACGCAAAATAATGTATGAACAATAATTTATGGACAATAATTTATAAACATAATGCGTAGCCAAGCTGTAAAGTTACTGAATAATAGTCGTTCGATTGAAATAGAGGGATGAAAAAACCGGATAAAGCAGATTTAGCTGCCCGACATCCAAAAATTTCCGCAGGAGGGACTTATGAACAAGTATATCGGCAGAACTATTTGCACTGCGGTACTTACGTTACTATTCGGTTCACAGGCAATCGCCGCACCTCAGAAAGTTCTGCGAACCCCCCAATCAGTTCAGCCATATCAGGTTCAACAGCAGCCTATTGCAGCCATGCCGTCACTTCAGCCAGGTGCCCCTGTTGTCACGTATCATAATCCCAATAGCGTGATTGCTTATACTCCCCAGATGTTTGAGGTAACATCCTCGGCTACCAACGGTGCCTTGTCGGGTAATAACCAGATAAACATAACCATTGTTTCCTGGTACAGCCCGAATCCAAAGTGCCTGACTCAATTGTGGACGGCAGCTACGGAAGTTGCTATCTACATCGGTCCTGCGGAGGGTTTCGCCGGTCCTGTGTACGGTGACCCCACCGGCGGGGGGACAGCGAGAGTACTTCGTCCCTTAGGTCCGCCCGCCAGTCGTTATTGTTCAATTGGAGATTGTCAGCCCAGCAACCCTTATTGTGCAAAAACTAAAGTATATACTGTTGATGTCATAAACCAGAATGAGGTGTCGAGCATATGCTCGACCGCAGCCAAGGGTGCGAACCTGTTGGTCAAGCAGAAGGTTCTAACGTATGTAGGTGCTACTCTTGCGGAAAGTGTGGTCTTTGATGTGCTCGTACACTGCCCACATTGATGATCGGCGCGGGGGGCCGGCAAAAGGGCGGAGAGTCTCGGATCAATTGGAGACGGCGAGTGTTTTGCTTTGATAGATCGACCATGTAAAGCCAACATAGATAGAAGAGTTCACTTTTTGTCGAAACAAGGGGCTCTCCTCATTCGCCGAACCGCCGTAATACCCCACCCGCCAGCCGGCATAGGCCCGAACTCGATCCGTTATGCCATAAGACAACCCAAGTGTAATATCACTGCCTAGATAACCGCCGTCAGCTTCATACGCCGGGCGAGTTGCCGTCGCAAACCGCGGTTCGACCCGGTAAAAATATTCATGCAGTTTTTTCGTAGCAAAACTGGAGCCGATAGAGCTGCTCATATCGATGCTGGAATTGAAAATGTTTTTTCGCTCGTGGGAAACTTTGGGATTGAAGTGCCAGCCTCTTTGATCGATCCTGCCAAAATCGGTGGAAAATACTGCACGAACAGGCAGTTGTAATTCAGTTTTACCGCCGTACAACTCTCCAATCTTAATCTTCAACTGGGGGCCGATTTCAGCAAGATAATCCAAATCCGGCATACCTCGCCGCGCGTTATTCTCGCTGGAATTCGCATTAAAGGAAGCTGCTAAACTCACATTGAGTTCTGTATAATCATTTTCAATGAAAACGCCCTTCGCAATACTATCTCTGCCCATGCGAAAGAAATCTCCGCGATAGATCAGATAAGGCAGAGCCAGTCCGTGTAGTGAATTTTTATCAGCAGCCGGGTAATCCGGGGAATAAATGCCACCCGCCACTGCGCTCAACTCCCAGAGGGGCCTGGTGGATACTCCATTGGGATCTGTATCTTCTGCCTGCGCTTTCACACCAAGTAGAAAAGTAAAAACGGCAATGACCGAAAGACCATACTTGGCAATCATGAAAAATACTCCTTATCGGAGAGTGTAAGAAGCAGGAGGCAAAATTATACCACGGGATTGATGATTGTCGCGGCCATACTGTTTGGAAGGGCCGCAAGCTTTGCATTTGGTTGTTTTGTCCGTCTTTACGCACCAGGCGTTGACAATATGACAACGGTAGTGACATAAAATAAGTCTCTATAGATAAAACCGCATTTGACTGATGAAGCGGTTTTTCGTTTGATAGCAACGTCTCAACTTACTTGAATCGTTACCGGAAGCCATTATGAAAATACAGAAATTATCGATCGAGAACCGCCCCAAGGTTTATGCCCTGCTACAGCGCGCTTTTCCCGGCAGTGCCTACGAAGCCGCGCTGGTGCAGAAACTCCACGAGAACGGCAGAACCATGCACGAATGGATCTGTATTCATGTCAACAAGGCCATCGCCTACATCGCCTTTTCCCATGCCTATCATGGCAATGAAATCTGCGGCTTGCATCTGGCGCCCATGGCCGTAGCGCCCGACTTTCAAAGGCAAGGGGTGGGCTCGGAACTGCTTCGGTTTGCCCTGCGGCAGGAGGCGATCAAAAGCCAGCCTCTGTTTGTACTGGGCGAACCAGGCTATTATCAACGATTCGGCTTCGAACCTTGCAGTCTGCCCATCTGCCCGTTTGATAACAACAACGCGCATTTTCTGAGTATGCGCAACACCGTCAGTACCAGCTTCATTGTGGGCTACGAACCTGAGTTCAAGCCTGCTGCCACAGCACCAGGCACGCAAGGCAAGAAACATCGGAAAAGATGAAGTAAAGGAGCGGAATTCCGGTCATATTATTTCGGAGCTATAACCAAAACAAAGGTAGCACTTCAAAAACATTGCACGCGGATAAAATCTGATCGAATCGGATAAAATCGGATTAGTGATAACTTTAGGACTTAGAATAAAGGTCTTTAAATCTGCCTTTATCAGAATTTAGCAGATTTGATCCGCGTGCAATAAATTCTGCCTTTGTTTGGGTGATAATAACGAATTATTTACTAAAAAAGGCGGCCATTTCGGTCGCCTTTTTTATGCTGTCTGCAAGTGATGGCTGCGTTAACTGATCGTCTCATTCATCGCCCGCCATCAAGTCCGTATGATGTTCAGTATGGCTCTTACCAAGCAACGGAAGGATGGTAATTGCAAGCAATAATAGATAAATAATCATAATAGTTGTTGCCATGATTAACACCTCCATTCCCCATATCAGCTTTAACCAACGCTGATATGACTCTCTCTTTAATTGAATTATAACCCTTATAAGGATAAAAAAACTACTGGGAATCCCAGGGGACACTTCCCGAAAAGTTTTTTCTTCAGGGAACCTGACATGCTTTTTGGAGTATAATACATAATAAAAAGGAGACGGAAATGCCGATTCTCAGGCAAATAGCCCAATTAGGGCAGCCGATACTGCGGGAGGTAGCGCAGAAGATCATCGACCCTCAAGCACCGTACATCCAGGCGCTGATCGACGACATGCTGGTGACCGCAGCGGATGCCAACGGCGTGGGGATCGCCGCACCGCAGGTGTTTGAGTCGCTTTCCCTTTTCATCGTTGCATCGCAACCGAACCCGCGCTACCCCAATGCCCCGCTGATGGAACCGAAGGCGATGATAAATCCGGAAATTCTCCGTGTTTGGGACGCTACGGAGAAGGGGTGGGAAGGGTGTCTCAGCATTCCCGGCTTGCGAGGCCTCGTCCCCCGATATACTCGGCTCGGCGTGCGTTATCTGAACCGGAAGGGTGAGTTGCGGGAAGAGGAGTATACGGATTTTCTCGCCAGGGTTTTCCAACACGAGTTCGACCATATTCAGGGGATCCTGTTTATCGACCGAATTGAGGATACGCGGGATTTATTTACTGAAAAGGAATATGTGAGGAGCCTGCAAAGCCATGCATGAATTGCTGCCGGATGGAGAAGACCTGCGCCGCGCCGTCAAATGGATATCCGCCAACCTTATGGAAAACCCGGACCAGCGCCTTCTGCCGCTTATCCAGGAAGCGATCTTCAAGTTCGATCTCTCTCCTCGGGATGCCGAGTTTTTGATCGGGTTCTACACACGAAAAAATGACGGGTAATCAGGGACACTCTCACAGGAATTCCGTCGAATTCCGGAAGCACCGTACTAAATTCAAAAGGCGGCCGATTGGCCGCATTATCCATTTGCTCCCGCTATTCTCCACTGCTCAACGCCCCCGCTTCAGCTCAAGGCAACCCTCCCGCATACTTCATTTTTTCGAACTGTCCATTTATGGACGATATGGCGTCGGCAGCCAGTACGAAATGCCTGCTGGATCGAGCTGACGGGTGAATCCATGAAGTACCGGGCACATCTTGTGGTTCAACGCGTATCTTGCTAAGACTTGGCGTAATTGACCGCACCAAACCAGTCTACCAGAACAGCCGGTTCATTCCCCACTACCCAAGCGTCGTGATCGGCAGGAAGACTCGAAACGTCTCCCGGGCCCAGATCAAATTCGTTTCCGTCGGCCATTTTGACATGCAACCGACCCGAGACTAAATATTGGAAATGAGGGGCCGTACACCACTCGGTGCCTGCGATCGGCTTCACATCCTCGGACCAGCGCCACCCAGGCTCCAGAATCAGGCGGCCTATCGTTCCACCCGAGATGTTGACCAGTTCCACTTTGCCGTGGTTGAAGGTCCGAACTTCGTCGGGGGTGAGAAAGTTTTTGAATTCAGCTTTAGTTGCCATGATAGTTTCCCCCTTTTGTGGATTCTACTTCTACAATCATTTTACTTCAGTTTACGCACTATGCCAAGAATGTCATGCGTAACCTTAAAAGACGGCCAAACGGCCATCCGAACTTGTGTGATCCCGTATTTGCGGATAGAATTACCACATGATCCTCTTCGCACGCTGCGCCATGTTCAGCGCCATCGCCATATCGTTCCTCATCGCCGCCCCGGTTAGTGCGGCCCAAAAGTGCCGGCCGACGCCCTGGGACCAGATCGGCCCGTTTTATCGGCCGGGCGCGCCGCTACGCACCAAAATCGGCAGCGGCTATATCCTCTCGGGCACGGTTCGCTCCGCCACTGACTGCCGGCCCATCCCAGGCGCGCGCATCGAATTCTGGCAGGTGGGGACGGACGGAACCTATGACGATGCCCACCGAGCCACGATCATAGCCGACAACAAGGGGCGCTATCGCCTGGAAACCGATTTTCCGGCGCCATATGGCCAACGTCCGCCCCATATCCATATCCTGGTGGACATGCGCGGCTTTGCCGGGCTGATCAGCCAGCATTACCCGCAGCGCAACAAAAAGAGAGCCACATTCGATCTGGTCCTGGCGCCGGAATAGACAGGTTGCCGGGATTGAGCGAGCCACGATCAAGGGCCGGCCGGTAGTGCATGTCGGCAGAGGGGCTGATGGTCCACTTTAACTCGGCATTGAGGGCAACACGCGTTGATGTAGTCATCGATGCCACCTTTCTGGTGGATCCCTACAAAAAACCGAGGAGGATGCCATGAGTGCAGACACAATTCGCGATCGGGCAACCGGCGCCGTCATGGGCGCCTTTATCGGCGACGCGATGGGGTTAGGGCCGCACTGGTACTACGATCTTGATGAG
>MHXL01000126.1:0-417 GCA_001824455.1 Desulfuromonadaceae bacterium GWB2_53_15 | reverse complement strand
ATGGACAAGGACCTGCTGCCGCTTCTGGACGGCACCCCGATCAGCGGGCCGGGCGGCTACACCAGCCAGTCAATCCGCGAACTATGGCGCCAGCGGGTTCAGCAGAAACTCCCCTGGGGACAGACCGGAGGCCATGCCGATGATACGGAAGCCATTGAGCGTACCTTGGCCCTGGCGGTTCGCTACGCCCGACAACCGGGCCGTTTGGCCGAAACCATTGCCGCCAATACAGCGCTGACCCAGACCGATCAGGCCATTGCAGCCATGACCGTGGCCTACGGCGCGGTTTTGGGTCTTTTGGTACAGGGGCACACACTGAACGCACACCTCTCAGCCAAGCTGATGCGGCTGGCCAACAAGGGGGAGCTGCCGTTCCACCATATCACCAACGAGAACCTGCAGCCGCCCCGTCCCGGC
>MHXL01000125.1:3419-7617 GCA_001824455.1 Desulfuromonadaceae bacterium GWB2_53_15 | reverse complement strand
CTTAGTAACAGATCGTTATTACGTTACAACACTCTGAAGGCTTGTCATCTGAGGCCCTTTTGAGTATGTTCAGCCAGAATTTTTAGGAGGTCTTTCATGTTGAATATTGCCATTGTTGGAGCCAGCGGTTATACCGGGCTGGAGCTGCTCCGCATTCTCCACTGCCACCCGGAGGTGGCGGTGACCTGTCTGACCTCGGAGCAGAGCGCCGGGAAGCGTATTTCGGATGTGTTTCCTACCTTGCGGGGACGCTGCGAGCTGATACTGGAAAACCTTGAACCGGTACGGGTGGCGGAAAAAGCTGATATCATCTTTACCGCCCTGCCGCACAAGGCCGCCATGGAGGTGGTGCCCACCTTTCTGAAGTTGGGCAAGCAGGTTATCGACCTGTCGGCCGATTATCGTCTGACCGACCCGGAGGTCTACGGGGCCTGGTACGAACCGCACCTCAACCCCGCTAACCTGAAGAGGGCGGTTTACGGCTTGCCGGAGATCAGGAGATCCAAGATCAAGGGCGCCAAGCTGGTGGCTAATCCCGGCTGCTATCCAACCAGCATCATCCTGGCCTTGGCACCGCTTCTCAAGAAGGGGCTGATCCATACCCAGAGCATCATCGCCGACTCCGCCTCTGGAGTCACCGGGGCCGGGCGTTCGGCCAAGGTGGACTCGCTCTACTGCGAGGTGAACGAGGGTTATAAGGCCTACGCTGTGGGTGGTGTCCACCGGCATACACCCGAGATCGAACAGGAGTTGTCGCTCTTGGCCGGCGAAAAATTGAGGATCACCTTTACGCCGCATTTGGTACCCATGGACCGTGGTATCCTCTCCACCGTTTATGCTGCACCACACAAAGTAGCCACCACAGAGAAACTGGTCAAGCTGTACGAAGATTTTTACGACGGCGAACCCTTTGTGCGCGTATTGCCCCAGGGGAGCCTCCCCTCCACAGCTTTTGTGCGTGGCTCGAACTTTTGCGATATTGCCCCGGTGGTAGATCCGCGTACCGGAAGGATTATCATAGTTTCGGCTATAGACAATCTGGTCAAAGGGGCATCAGGTCAGGCAGTGCAGAACATGAATATCGTCTGCGGGTTGCCGGAGACCATGGGGCTGGAAGGATTGGCACTTTTCCCGTGACGATCGCACCTTTTCAGCAATCTCGGCTTCCGTAGAGAGTATCCGATGTTTTTACCAACAACAACAGCAGAGATGCATCAGCGGGGCTGGGACGAACTGGATGTAATCTTTGTCAGCGGCGACGCCTACATCGATCATCCCGCCTTCGGCGTGCCGCTCCTGGCTCGCTGGCTGGAGAAACACGGATTCCGGGTCGGTATCATTGCTCAACCTGATTGGCGTTGCAAAGAGTCGTTCATGGCACTGGGCCAGCCGCGTTTGTTTTTCGCGGTTTCTGCCGGTGCTATGGACTCCATGGTGGCCCACTACACTCCTGCCCGCAAGTTGCGCCGAGACGATGCCTACACGCCCGGCAACCGCCACGGTGCACGCCCCAACCGCGCCACCATCATCTATACCTCCCGCCTGAAAGAGGCCTATCGGGATGTGCCGGTCGTTATCGGCGGCATTGAGGCCTCGTTGCGCCGCTTTGCCCATTATGATTTCTGGGAAGACAAGCTGCGCCGCTCGGTGCTGTTCGACGCCAAGGCCGACCTGCTGATCTACGGCATGGCCGAACGACCGCTGCTGGAGATTGCGGAACGGATGCGCATGGGGCAGTCTCTGGCTGAGGTCCGGGATGTGCGGGGAACGTGCAGGGTGGCAGGCAAGGCGGAGCTGTCTGGTCATGGCGCTTCGCTGGCGCTTCCCTCCTTTGAAGAGGTTGTTGCCGATAAAAAGGACTTTGCCGAGGCCTTCCGCTTGGCCAGTCTCGAACAGAATCCCCACTGCGGCCGGACAATTGCCCAGCCCTGTGGTGATCGCTTGCTGGTCTGCACCCCGCCGGCGTTGCCGCTTTCCGAGGCAGAACTGGATGCAGTCTACGCCCTGCCGTTCGAGAAGGCGCCGCACCCTTTCTACCGGGAACCGATTCCGGCCTGGGAACAGATCAAGACCTCCATCACCAGCCATCGCGGTTGTTTCGGCGGCTGTGCCTTTTGTGCCATTGCCATGCACCAGGGCAAGACGATCCAGTCCCGTAGCGAGGGCTCTGTATTGAAGGAAATCGATGCGCTGACCCGTAAATCTTGGTTCAAGGGGAGCATCAGCGATATCGGCGGTCCCACCGCCAACATGTACGGCCTATCCTGCGCTAACCCAGATGCCATGCGCGCCTGTCGGCGTGAAAGTTGTCTCTTCCCGCAGCTCTGCAAAAACCTTGCAACCAGTGACAAACGCGCGGTAGGTTTGTTGCGCCAGGTCCTTGGCAGGAACGGTGTCAAGCATGTAGCGGTTTCGTCCGGGGTGCGTTACGACCTGATGGAAAAACAGCCGGATTATTTTCGGCAACTGATCGGACATCATGTCAGCGGCCTGCTCAAGATCGCGCCGGAGCACCTGGCCGAGCATGTTACTTCGCTGATGCGCAAGCCGGGCAGAAAGTACTTTGAAGGCTTTCTAAAGCGCTTCCGGGATGAGAACATCCGTCTCGGCAAAAGACAACACGTCGTGCCGTATCTGATTTCCGGGCATCCCGGATGTACCTTGGCAGACATGCTGGAGTTGGCACTGACGCTCAAGAAGCTTGGCTTGAATGTGGAGCAGGTGCAGGACTTCACCCCCACCCCAGGTACGCTCTCCAGCTGTATGTTCTACACGGGTATTGATCCGGAGAGTGGCAAGGCGGTGTACGTTGCGCGGAGCGATCGCGAAAAGGGACTGCAGAAGGCCTTGTTGCTGTGGCATCTGCCTGACGAACGCCGCAAGGTGGTGGAGGCACTCAAGGCATTGGGGAGGGAGGACCTGACCGGTATGCTGCTCGCAGGGTGGAGTGGCGGGGCTGACAAAAGACCTGTCAAGCCAATTTCCAAGCAATTACAAGCTGATTCGCAGAAGGGGAAAAAAACCGGCACCCAGAGATGTTCCGGGGTGCATACAAAAAAACCCGCTGAGTGACTCAGCGGGTTTTTGCAAGATGAATAGGATTCGAAATTACTTTATTTTTACAACATTTGCAGACTGAAGCCCTTTTGGACCCTGGGTGATATCAAACGTGACCTCGTCGCCTTCGGCTAGTGACTTGAATCCGTCGCCCTGGATAGCGGAGAAGTGAACAAAGACATCTTCGCCACCTTCCTGCTCAATAAAACCGAAACCTTTTGTGTCGTTGAACCATTTAACCTTGCCTTTTGCCATTTCCTGCCTCCTTTTTTTCTCCGGTGCTACGCCGGAACAAGTGGGGTACCGCTTAAGTTTCCGGAGTCTGGTGCAGGAAAACCGCAAAGCCGAGTCTGACATGGTTCTTCTACGTTCTGCAGGAACTTCCGAAACTTGCTGCCAAAGTCGTTTATCATAGGGATAAAACAGGTGTCAAGCAATTTGTTTTGCTATGGTGCCTTAAGTTCATTGCTTTTGTTCTGCAATTTATTAACGAGTGCCGGGTAACCATTGGCGGTAATAATCCGGTTGAACTGGCTGCGATAATTGGATACCAGGCTAACCCCCTCTATGACCACATCATAGACCATCCATTTGCCGTTTTTCTTTATCAGGCGGTAGTCAAGGGTGAATTCGTCGCGCTTGGCGGTAACGACCTTTGATTTGACCTCGGAATAATCGCCATCCAGCGAATCTTTGATATAGACGATCTTCTCGTTGTTATAGGACTCGATCTTGTCGGCGTAAGAATTTTCCAGCAGGGTGGCGAAAAGCTCGGTAAACTGTATCTTTTCGTCTGGGGTGCGCGGGTTCCAATGCTTGCCCAGAGAACGTTTGGCCATTTCGCCATAATCAAAGATGATGCTGATGGTTTTCTTGAGAGCCAGTCGGCGCTTAGGGATGTTCTTTTTCAGATCCTTGTCGGATACTATGCGGACAACTTCATCCACGGTCTTCTTGACATCTTCGGTAGGTGTGGCAAAGGCGAGGGTTGTCAGGAATATCCCTGCCAGGGTCATTAGTGCAATGCGTTTCAACATGTTTCCTCCGTGCAAGCGATTACGGTTAGGATATAGTGCGAATTCCAAATTAAGACGCTATCTTCGTTGGATAGACTTTGACTCTCACGTACGTTGTTGTACGC
>MHXL01000125.1:0-3378 GCA_001824455.1 Desulfuromonadaceae bacterium GWB2_53_15 | reverse complement strand
AATTGATGAAAATTACTTTACGACAACTACCGGTGCTTCCCCGGTTGCGAAATCCAGGTTAGCCACGGCAATGCGGTAGTTGTAGATGGATTGAAAATATCCGGCGCGCATGCGGGAATAAGCCTGAAGCGCCTCGAATATATCCTTGGCCGGACCAACGCCGAAGTCGAAGTTGGCCAACGCGGTAACAGCCCACTTTTTCGCATTGGAATAAGCCGTTTTCGTTGCTTTGATACTGTTATCGGCCTCTTTCAACTCCAGATAAAATTTACGTATTTGCAGCGGTATATTGGCGTCGGCGAACTCTTTGGTGCTGAGCAGGCGGTTGTATTGGGAACGTTCATTGGCTACCTTGGCTCCCGTGATACCAAAGTCGAGTTTCCAGAGCGCACCGAGGGCGACCCCTCCATAGGTATGCTTGAACTGGTCGGTGATATAGGGATTGTTGATACGGTCACGTCCATCGGCATAGGACCATGAAAAAAGTCCACCCAGGAAGATGTCAGGATAATAGTTGGCTTTGGCCGCCTCGACCAGTGCGGAGCGGGCCTTGAGGCCTTCGGCGATCTGCTTGAATTCGGGCCGCCGGATGCGGGCCTTATCTACAAATGTGTCGTATTCTGGTATTTGTTCCCCGTCCATGGTCAGTCGCTCGCTACTGATTTCCAGCTGTGCGGTGTCGGGCATTCCGAGACGTGTTTTCAGGGCCGCCAGAGCCAGGCTTTCACCCTTTTTTGCTTCTTCAAGGTATTTGGTGGCTTCACCCGTGAATGCATCCAGTTTATAAATATCTATCTCATCGATAGTGTCGGAGCCTTGCTCGAAAAGCTTTTGGGCGGTAACTCTAGCCTTGTCCAGGCTTTCCAGAACCTCCAGAACCAATTCTTTCATCTCCCGGGCCAGCATCAGCCCGAAGTAATACTCCTTGACCTTGAGGGCGATCTCATTGGCGCGTTGTTCTTTACGAGAGCGATCCACCTCGATGCCGTGCGTGGCGGCCTTCATGTTTTCGGAGATCTTGCCGAAGGTCCAGAGCGGTTGGATGAGGGTGGCGTCTGTGCTGGCAAACCAGGTTAGTTCGCTGAATTTGAATTGTCTGTCTGTGGCAACTACCGGTGAAAGATCCTGCGCGCGTGCGCCGGGAGCCGGCCCGAACAGGGTTTTTACCTCAAGCTGAGGATAGCGGTAGGACTTGGCTTCATCCAGTTTGCTGATGGTCTGGTCAATGTCAGCCTGGGCTTCTCCCAGTTCAGGGGCAGACTTTAGCGCCATGCGGACACATTCGTCCAGACTCAGGGTCAAGCTGCTTTTTGGCGCCTCATCCGAGGCGTGGTTGATGGCCGGAAGGGCGAGCAGTGCCCCGCTGAACAGGATGCTTATAAAAATATTTTTCATGGTCTCTTCCAACTTATTCCACCTTGCCGTGGATGAATTTGCTGACCAGTTCCTCGATATCGATGGCCGACTCGGTTTCACGGATCTTGTCGCTATTTTTCAGAAAATGGTCTGAGCCGCCTGGTTTCAGCATGATGAATTTATCGCCGATGATGCCGCTGGTTCTTACCGCGGCGATTACATCATCAGTAATCTTGACGTTGCTCTTGATCTTCAAGGAAACCAGTGCCCGGTCACCGCTTTTTGGATCCAGTGCGATGCGCTCGACTTTGCCCACTTCAACGCCGGCAACCTCGATGCGTGCACCAGGTTTCAAGCCGGAGACCGAGTCGAACCCCGCTGATAAGGAGTAATAATCTCCACCGATCAGTTCCATTTTGCCGAGCTTGATCGAGATGTATCCCAGGCAGAGAATTCCGATGATCATGAATGTGCCGACTATCATTTCCAGTTTTGCCATGTTCATATGCACACCTTTATTGGTAATAACTTAGTTTTAAATCATCTGAATCGGTCCGTCCAGGCTGCCGCTGATGAACTGCTTTACCACCGGATGGGTAGAGCTTCTGATCTCATCGGCGCTGGCAAACTGGAGAATCTTTCCTTGGTAAAGCATGGCAACATTCTGGGCAATATCAAATATTTCCGGGATCTCGTGCGAGACAATCACCGCTGTAAAACCGAATTTCGCGTGGGTCTCCTTGATCAATTGGTGGATGGCCCGCTTGATGATCGGATCGAGTCCGGTGGTTGGCTCGTCGAACAGGATGATCTTCGGATTGAGCACAACCGCCCGCGCCAGGCCAACCCGTTTCTTCATGCCGCCCGACAACTCGTCGGTAAACTTGTGACCGACATTTTTCAATCCAACGTCCTCCAGGGCCGAAAGCACCCGGACGCTGATTTCGTCCTTGGAGAGCTTTGTTTTTTCCTGGAGTGGAAAGGCTACGTTTTCGAAGACGTTCATGGAGTCGAACAAAGCCGCATTCTGAAAAAGCATGCCGAACTTTTCCCGGATCTGATTCAGCTTTGAGCGGCGGATGCCCACGATGCTTTCGCCATCCACCTCAATCTGGCCGCTGTCGGGCTGCATCAGGCCGATCATATGTTTGATCAGGACGCTCTTGCCTTCGCCGCTAGGCCCGATGATGGCGGTAATCTGGCCGGCCGGGATCTCCAGGTCCAGACCGTTGAGGACCGTCTGTGTGCCAAAGCACTTATAAACGTTACTCAGGCTGATCATCTACAGCAACACCGAGGTCAGGAAGTAATCCCACACCAATACCAGCACGGATGTCAGCACTACGGATTCGGTCGTGGCTTTTGATACTCCTTCGGCGCCATGACCGGCAAAATAGCCTTTGTAGCAGCCGATCCAGGCGATGATGATCCCAAAGGAGAAGGACTTGGCAATGCCGGAGGAGACGTCCCGCCAGACAACCGCCTTCTCCATCTCATAGAAATAGGCCCCAGGGTTGACACCCAGCAACTTGACCCCCACCAGCCAGCCACCGTAAATGCCGACCACGTCGAAAATCGCGCATAACAAAGGCAGGGCGATCATGGCGGCGATGAGTTTGGGCGTAATCAGGTATTTGAAGGGATCCAAAGCCATTGTTTCCATCGCGTCGATCTGTTCGCTGATGCGCATGATACCGATCTCAGCCGTGATGGCGCTGCCGGCTCGACCGGTAACCATCAAAGCCGTGAGAACCGGCCCCAGTTCGCGGATCAGCGACAGGGCCACAGCCGTACCCAGCATCCCCTCCGAGCCGAATTTGGTCAGGGTGTAGTAGCCTTGCAACCCCAGGACCATGCCGGTAAAGGCGGCGGTCAGGAAGATGACGAATAGTGATTTTGCGCCGATGAACTTGATCTGCTTGAGGATGTACACCGGGCTGCCGGGACGCCGGAAGGTCATATAGAACGAGTAGGCCAGAAACCACCCCAGCCTTCCCAATTCGCGCACAAAACTGATAGTTG
>MHXL01000124.1:5071-8086 GCA_001824455.1 Desulfuromonadaceae bacterium GWB2_53_15 | reverse complement strand
CGGCCCAGTTGCCCTGGCGTTGCAGGCCCAGCGCCTTTTCATAGATGCTCATGGCTTCCTTGGCCAACGTGGACGGTGTTGCTTTCGAATCAGTCGCCATTGTCACAGCGGCAGCGGCAACCGTCTTTTTGCCGCCAAAGAGCCTTTGCAGAGCCAGTTCCAGATTTTCTTCCATGACGACCTGATCGCCGAAGGCGACGATCACCCGTTTAAGTTCAGGCAGGCCGGCCTTGTCGGCCGCAAGGAACAGCGGCTGTACGTAGAGCAGCGATTTTTCGATTGGAATCACCAGAAGACTCCCGCGGATAACCTCGGAACCGCGCTGGTTCCAGAGCGTCAACTGCTGGGATATAAAGGAGTCCTGATTGATCCGGGCGTCGATCTGTTTCGGGCCATAGATCAGCCTGTCGCGCGGGAAGGTGTAGGCCCGGATTTTACCGTAATTTTCTCCGTCACAGCGGGCCGTGAGCCAGGCCGCAAGGTTGTCCCGTTTGGAAGGGGTAAACGGCAGAAGCAGGATGTATTCTTCCACTTTTTCACCCGGCAGCTTCATGATGGTGTAGTAGGGTTCCATCGGTTTTTCGCCCAGTGCCGGAATCTGCCAGAGGTTCTCCTTGTTGTAGAAAACCTTGGGATCGGTCATGTGGTAGGCGGAGAACATGGCGGCCTGGACTTGAAGGAACTGATGCGGATAACGGACATGTCTGCGCAGATCATCAGACATGGCGGTCAAGGGCTTGAAGAGACCCGGAAACATCCGGGCGTAGACCTTTACCATGACATCATTCGGATCGCTGATATAGAAGCTGAGTGTGCCGTCATAGGCATCCACAACCGCCTTGACGGAATTTCTCATGTAGTTGATGCCACCCTGAAGCGGCTTTGAGTAGGGAAGGCGATTCGAGAAGGTGTAGGCGTCAATGATCCATTTGAGTCGTCCGTTTTTGTCCACCACCATGTAGGGATCGCCATCAAAGCGGAGGAAGGGGGCTATCGCTTTTACCCGCTCGTTGATGTTGCGGTTGTAAATGATGCGGCTCTCTTTGGTAATATCTGACGAGAGCAGGATTTTCTCTGTTTTGAACCAGGCGGCAAACAGCGCTTTTTTGAGCAGTGAATCGATCGGTACCCCGCCTTTTCCGGCGTAGGTCGTATTGATGTTGCCGGTGGCGGTTGGATAGCTGAATTCAGGAACCTTGGTCTTGACGACCACATAGTCGTTGGACAGCTCGCCGAAATAGATTTCGGGCCTGGTTACCTTGATGTCGGCCAGGCTTACGGCCGGGATATCCTTGACGAAGAACTCCGGTAGCCCTTCCTTGCTGATCCGGCTGACCGGACCGAAGGTGATGCCGTTGCCGTGGGTGAAGATCAGGCGCTCGTTGATCCAGTTCTTGCTGGGGAGATCGGTGTAGGAGAGTTCGCGCGGCGACAGCATGACCTGGGAATACTGGCCGTTCACCATATAGCGGTCATTATCCACGTCAAAAAACTTGTAATAGGTTCTGATCTGCTGCAGCTGGCTGTAGGTCTTGAGCAGCGGGGCATGGTCCCAGAGCCGGATGTTTTTGATGGTGGCATCATTGTTGGCAATATCGGCAGCGGAAAGCTTTGTATCAACATCGAAGGGTACGGTTTCAATCTTTTCCAGGTCGTAGCCGAAGCGGGTAAATTTAAGGTTATTCTCTATGTAGGGGGTCTCAAGGGCCAATTCGTTGGGTGCAACCTTGAATTTCTGCAGCACTCCCGGATAGACCCGGATGCCGATCAGGTAAAACGCAACCACAATGACTGGCGGCAACAGCGCCATGCGCCATGCGCCTTTCCAGATCCCGACGGCCAACATGGCCCCTGCCAGTGGTGTCAGAAAAGTCAGAACCCTGTAGGTCACCAGTCGTGAGTTCACATCCACATATCCTGCGCCATGAAAGGTCCCGTTGCCGGAAAGGAGCAGTTTGAAGCTGTCCAGGTAAAAACCGGCCGCGATCACGCAGGCGAAGATCCCGACCAGAACCGCCAGATGCCGTCGAACCTTATCATCAACCGTTGCACCGCGTTCCGTCAGGAGGATGCCGCCCCGGACATAATAAACCGCAGCGGCCACGACCGTAGTCGCCAGCAGCAAAAAGCTTGCGAAGGCCTTGAGCAGTTCTAGAAACGGAAGGCTGAACAGGTAAAAGCCGATATCCTTGCCGATGACCGGATCAACGGTTCCGACAGCCAGCTTATTCGTGAAAAGCAGTAATTCTTCCCATTGCATGGCACCCCAGTTGCCTGCAAAGAGCGCCAGAACTATACTGATGAGCATGCTTGCAGGCTTGGCAAGGCGAGCCGCTTCATCCCTGTTTATCCTGATGCTGCCGCCTCCCAAGATGAATATTCCGGACAGAGGGAATTGTGCCTTGTTCGCAAAATAAATATTTAGCTGCACAAATAAGAAGAGCAGTATGCCGAAGAACAGTCCGGCCCCTGTCTTGGCATACAGTGTCGTCGTGAAGACCGATGCGAATCCTGTCTCGACGAAAAAGAGCCAGTCCGTGTAGAAACTGAGCAGGGACGACATGAAGGGTAGAACCATGAAGAGGACGGTAAAAATGGCCACGAGCTTATATTTTTTGAACATGATGTAGCCTCTCATCCTGATTATCAGGTTATGCTTTTAGTAAGTAGAATATTCTCTGCTTGTTATAAGCAGAAAAACATTAGCGCACTTGTCCATTTATAAGGATTACGGCTCATACAGCGGTTCAAAGAGTTTGTTGCAATCAGGTTTTCCCCGTATGCGGACCAGTTTGTTATGAACCAGGCCCGCATAGATGGCTGCCTGACCTGCTATTTCTGGCTGATTGCCGACAATCGCCAGGGATTGTTGCCGACCGGCCGGGTAAAGGTCCAGAACTCCTCGAATTTAACCGGTTCTGTTTTGCTGCCGGCCACGATTGATCCGGTTGCGTCATCGGTCGTGTAATCAAGCAGGTTTGCATAGATCGAGGCGGTGATATAGTCTTGGCCCGC
>MHXL01000124.1:4248-4995 GCA_001824455.1 Desulfuromonadaceae bacterium GWB2_53_15 | reverse complement strand
AGCCGGTCCAGGTCGTCCTGAAATATCCGCTTCATCTCATCGGTCAGCAGTCCGGATACCGGCGCCAGATCCCGATTCATCCAGGAACCCTGGATTTTGAAGAAGATGTCCATTACCGAGTCGCTGAAGCGCTGTTCATCAAAGTTCGGATCCATCTGGCGGATATGGGCCAGACCGGTATCCACTTCATCCGCTGCAGGTTCATTGCTCTGCTGTGCACCGGAAAAAGGGATTACCGTTCTTTCCTGATACACTCCCTGGCCGGAGGGTATCAACGCGCTATCGGACCGTTTTTTTTTAATATAGCGGTAGATGAGGTAGCCAATTCCGGCCAGAAGAATGATTTCAAACAGGCCGATGCCGCCCCCTGCGCCCATGCCGCCCCCTGCCATGCCGAGACTCCTGAACAGCATGCCTCCCAGCATGCCACCCATGATCCCGCCGGCCATGCTCCTCATAAAGCCGCCTCCTTGCTGCTGGAAGGGACTGGGCGCAGGCGCGGCCTGCTGCCGTGACGGGCTGGGCTGGGAATAGGGGCTGGCGGGTCGGGAATAGCTGCGCGATCCGCGGCTGCCCATGGAGCGGCTACCACCAGCCCTGGCATGGGCGTTAAGCTCCATCACGGTGATGCTTAGAAATAAGACCGCTGCCAGCACTGCAAAGACCCTAACTGCTTGTTTTTTCATTTTTTATCTCCTTTGTTAATTGATGATTTTCTGCGGTTAAGCCGAAGTTGAACGTATGGTT
>MHXL01000124.1:0-4171 GCA_001824455.1 Desulfuromonadaceae bacterium GWB2_53_15 | reverse complement strand
GTTAAGCATCTCAACGATCACCGAGAAGGCCATGGCAAAGTAGATGTACCCCTTGGGTATGTGCATGTCAAAGCCGTCGCCAATCAGTGCCACTCCGATCAGAAGCAGAAAACTGAGCGCCAGCATCTTGATGGTCGGATGCTTATCGACAAAAGCGCTGATCTTTCCCGAAAAGAGCATCATGAAACCTACTGCGATAACCACCGCTGTAACCATGACTGCCAACTGGCTGGCCATCCCCAGGGCGGTGATGATCGAATCGAGTGAAAACACGATGTCCAGCAGGAGTATCTGTACGATTACAGCCCCAAAGGTTACCCCTACACGAGCGGATGAGATTGTTTCCTCACCTTCCAGCTTCTCATGGATTTCCATGGTGCTCTTCCAAAGCAGGAACAGTCCGCCGGAGATCAGAATCAGGTCGCGCCCGGAGATCTCGTTGCCCAACACTGAAAACAGCGGTGCGGTGAGCCCCATCAGCCAGGTCAGGGAGAACAGTAGTCCGATGCGGATGAACATCGCCAGCCCGAGGCCTACCAGTCTGGCCTTCTCCTGCTGATGGACGGGAAGTTTTCCTGCCTGGATGGAGATGAATATGATGTTGTCAATGCCGAGTACAATTTCCAGTGCGGTAAGGGTAATCAATGCCATCCAGACCTGTGGATCTGTTAACCACTCCATTGCTGCTGCCTCCTTAATTATTGATTGGTTCTACATGCTAATCCGTACACACCTTGTGTCGCTGGGAGCTCCATAGATCAATGGCCTCTCTCATAACGTCCGAAATGCTTTTGGATGTGGATTTTGTCAGCTTTTCCAGAATCTTTTTTTCCTCATCATTGATACGCAAGGAAATAATATTCTGCAACTGTTCCTTTTTGCTTTTTTTCATTCTGAGAGTCCCAGGCTCTTTTGTTGCATGATTTCTTATATGCGGCATGTTTTGCTCCTGAGTTGGTTGTTGCCGGCAAAGGTGTCGGCGATCGTTGAGAACATTATAGCGCTGTTTTTATGATGGGCGAATGAGCGCAGGGAGCTGTCCACGAAGGTCAAGGGCAGGCTGAGGAAGATGGTGGTTAATAAAGTGTTGGGCATGTATGTAAGCGTCTCCGACAAGTTGGTTTTCTCCGTGGATAAAAAAAAGACCTTTACCCACGGCGTAGCACGCATTGGATAAAGGTCTTGCTTGCGAAATATATCGTCCCAGCCCGAGTCTTGCGACTGTGTTGACGGGCATGGGGTCAGCCATGTCTCCGGCTGATAGCTACTCCCCTTTAATAAGATTGAACAATAGACGAATAACAGGCGGATTGTCAATAACAATAAATCCTGAAATCACAAATCTACACCAACCGTCTCCGCTGGGAACTTGCCTTATGCGAAAATGAGCAGGTTCATTTCGCGGGGGAGATTATTCCGGCAGAGGGTATGGTCTGTCCAGCATCTCCCTGGTTTTCCATAACAGTTCAGTTGGTTTGACCGGTTTTATGAGGAACTCCGAACCTGCATCAAGGCCCCCATGGATGGTGTCTGTAGGATAACCGCTGGTAAACAGGATTCTGGTGTGCGGCTGAATCAGCCTGATCTGTTCGGCGGCATCCCTGCCGTTTAAGTCCGGCATGATGAGGTCCATGAAGACGAGCCGAATCGTATCCCTGTTCAGGGTAAACTTATCAACAGCATCCTGTCCATCCTCAGCCTGGATTATGGTGTAGCCGGAGTTTTCGAGGGTCGCCACGATGACTCCCCTTACGGATGCATCGTCCTCTGCCACCAGGATGGTCTCCACTCCCTTTGGTGAGAGTAAGGGAAGGGCTTTTTCCTCGGGAACAGTCGCCTGAGCATGTAGCGGGATGAAGATCCGGAATGCGGTTCCTTTACCCGGCTCGCTATAGACATTGATAAAGCCGTTGTGCTGTTTGACGATGCCATACACGATCGCCAGTCCGAGGCCGGTCCCCTTGCCACCCTCTTTGGTGGTAAAGAAAGGTTCGAAGATTCTTTTACGGGTTTCCTCAGTCATCCCGCTGCCCGTGTCCATAGCGGTTAGCAGGGCATACTCACCTGGAGTCCCGTAACCATGCGCCTGGACAAAGGCATTGTCTATGTCATGGCGCTGCAGCGAAAGGGTCAACGATCCTCCCGCAGGCATGGCGTCCCTGGCGTTGGTGGCCAGATTCATCATGACCTGCTCAATCTGGTTATTATCCGCTGATATCGTGAGTGGCTTGTCTGCCATCCGGATTGCAAGTTGGATGTCTTCGCCGATAATTCTTCTGAGGAACTTCTCCACATTCACAAGGGTTGAATTCAAGTCAAACACCTGGAGGGTCATTGGCTGCTTGCGACTGAATGCCAGCAGGCTTTGGGTCAGCTGGGTTGCCCGTTCCGCAGCGGCATGCACCCGTTCAATGTTGATACGCAACGGATCGTCTTCAGCAATATCTTTATGCATCAATTCGCAGTACCCGGTGATTACGGTGAGGATGTTGTTGAAATCGTGGGCCACCCCTCCTGCCAGTTGGCCGATGGCATCCATCTTCTGGGAATGGCGAAGCTGTTCTTTCAGATTGCGCTGCTCGGTAATGTCGGTCACAAGGCCGAAATAGGCCCTGATATCCCCCTGCTCATTTTTTTGGGGAATAAATGAGACCGAGTGGATCCGCACTTCTCCCCGAATTATGACGGCCCTTTCGAGAAAGCAGGGGGTTCCCCGCAGGACGTTTTCGATGCTGCTGATCGAGACATCGTAGGTCTCTTTCGGCATAATCTCCTGCACGGTTTTTCCGATTATCTGGTCTTCCGGCCGGCCGACCCAATCAGCATAGGCCCGATTGACATACAGGTAGCGCTGTTTTTTATCGACATGTGCAATCAGCATGGGTATGCCGTTGGCGACAATGGTCAGTTTTTCCAGGGTTTCCTGTGAATTTGCCTGGGATTGTTCGAGGGCAAAAATATGGGCTTTCAGCTGGCGTTGGGAGTCCCGCAACATCTCCTCCGTTTGTTTGCGTACGGTGATGTCGCGGGAAACACCGATCAGGCCGGCAATCTTGCCGTCAGCGTCATGGAAGGGTGTCTTGATAGTCTCCAGGATGACCTGGCTTCCGTCCGGCAAGGTGTGTGGCAGTTCATAGGTGTGAGATGTGTCCGTAGCCATGGACTCCAGATCCGTCTGGAGGAACAGTTCGGCCAAGTCAGGGTCCGGCATAAGCTCTGCTTCGTGGCACCCGATGATCCGATCTTTTGGCTTGCCGATAAAACCGGCGGCAAAATTCTGGTTGCAGCCCAGGTAGACACTCTGCGTATCTTTATAGAAGAGCATGTCGGGGATCGCATCCAGCATGGTCTGCAGGAACTGTTCCCTGTTTTTGAGCTGCCGTGTGATCTCCCACCAGTATCCGCCGACGAACTGAGTAATGGCGCATATATGCAGACAGTGTCGTATCGGGGCGAATACCGGGGCATAACGATCATTGCAGAGATCGTTTACAGCCTGGAGGGTGTCATCAATAAAAAAACTGAAGAACGCAATGAACGCCAGCAAGGGGAATCTGATGGATTGGTTTTTTGCATACAGGAATGCGCCGAGTATGGTGAGGGAAACGATTGCGCCCACTATGCGGAATATCAGGTCACCCGGAAAATCATGGAACTGAGCACCGATAAACAGGTCATCATGCAGTGATGACCGTGACGTGATGTCCAGGAACCTGAGCCAGAGAGGGGCGACAATAAGATACGTGGTTAGCGTCAGCAAAGAACTGCAAATCAGGAATAAGCGGGAGAATCGCTCAAAGCTGAAATAGAATCGAAGAAAGGCGTATCCCATGAGGATAATGGAAAATATGGCAGCGGTGTGTTCCAGTGGCGGGTAATAGCGAAAAATAGCGGGGAAGGATATATACCCCCGGAAACTGCCGTATTCGGCAGTGAACATGAACAGTTCCCTGCTGGCGCCGACTGCGGCCGAGATCGAGAAGTAAAGATGCCGCCGGTCAGCGGTGTCGCGCCACATCCGGTAGGAGACCAGAAACAGCACTCCCCAGAAAAAGGTTGCCAGAAGAAATCGCACGACATTGTTGGCCGGGTCTCCCGGGCCACCACCAAACTGGGTAAGAAGCAGTATGAATTCCGTAACCATGCGGCATCTCCGTACGCAGACGTGGCA
>MHXL01000123.1 GCA_001824455.1 Desulfuromonadaceae bacterium GWB2_53_15 | reverse complement strand
CTGGCCGGCTTTGATCATGGGCGTATTTTACGTGAAGGGATTTCGGTGTTGATCATCGGCAAACCCAATGCCGGCAAGTCGAGCCTGCTCAATCGGCTGCTCAATGAAAATCGCGCGATTGTGACCCACTTTCCCGGCACAACCCGTGACATCATCGAGGAGACGGTCAACCTCGGCGGTCTTCCGGTCAGGCTGCTGGATACTGCCGGTATTCGCCACACCGATGACCTGGCCGAGCAGGAGGGGATCAATCGAGCCCTTGGGAAGATTCCGCTGGCGGACCTGGTCCTGTTCGTATGCGATGCATCACGACCCTTTGACCATGAGGACCAGCTGATTTTGGACTCACTGTCTGCAAGCAAGGTTATTGTTGTGCTCAACAAGTGCGACCTGCCCGGCTCCTTTCAGCCACCGGAAGTTTTTGACGATATGAGGACCGTGCCGATCTCCGCCAGTTCCGGCGAGGGCGTTGAGATACTGAAAGAATCCGTGCGCCAGGCTTTCCTCCGCGATACTCCCCTCGATAGTCGGGAGTTTGTAGCCATCTCCCGCGCTCGACATCGTGATGCCCTGACCACCGCCAGGTTTGCGCTGGAGCGCGCAGCCTCTGGTCTTGCTTCAGGTCTTGAACTGGAACTATTGACCATAGACCTGAGGGATGCCCTGTCTGCGGTTGGGTCTGTAACCGGCGAGACCACAAGCGATGAAGTTCTGGATCTGATTTTTTCATCATTTTGCATCGGTAAATAGGGAGTGTTTCACGTGAAACCATCAGGTGATAAATATCTATGATGACCTATGAGCAACAATATGATGTGATTGTGGTTGGTTCCGGCCATGCCGGCTGTGAAGCGGCCCTGGCTGCTGCCCGTATGGGCTGCCCTACCCTGCTGTTGACCATCAACCTTGATGCGATCGCCTTGATGTCCTGCAACCCTTCAATTGGAGGCTTGGCCAAGGGGCACCTGGTCAAGGAGATCGATGCTCTGGGCGGCGAGATGGCCCGGAATATCGACGCTACCGGGATTCAATTCCGGATACTCAACACGCGCAAGGGGCCGGCTGTACGCGCTTCCAGGGCTCAGGCCGACAAGCAGCTTTACCGTCTGCGCATGAAAAAGATTCTTGAACAGCAGGATAATCTGCACCTCAAACAAGGAGAAGTAACCGCCCTTTACTTGGAGGGCAGTGAGCTGCGAGGGGTCGATACCCGTTCAGGCATCCGTTTCCTTGGTAAAACCATTATTCTTACCACCGGCACCTTTATGCGCGGACTGATCCATATCGGCCTCAACCACTACCCTGGTGGCCGCGCTGGTGACCTCCCCTCAATCGGCCTCTCCGACCAGCTAAGGGCCATAGGTTTTGAGGTGGGACGACTCAAGACAGGCACGCCAGCCCGTCTCGACGGCCGCACCATAGACTTTTCGCGTCTGGAAGCCCAGCACGGCGACAATCCGCCGATGCCCTTCTCGTTTTCCACCGAGCGCATCACCATGCCGCAGGTGCCATGCCATATTGCCTACACTAACCCGCGCACCCACGATATCATACGGTCCGGGCTCGACCGGTCGCCTCTTTACTCCGGTATTATCGAGGGTGTCGGTCCCCGCTACTGCCCCTCCATTGAGGACAAGGTTGTGCGCTTTCCCGATAAGGAGCGCCATCAAACCTTTATCGAACCGGAGGGTTTGGAGACAGTCGAGGTGTATCCCAGCGGCATGTCAACTTCGCTACCGATTGATATCCAGATAGCCTTCTACCGCTCCATCGAAGCATTGGAACGCGTAGAGATCATGCGGCCGGCTTATGCTATTGAGTACGATTATGTTGATCCGATCCAGCTGCATGCCTCGCTGGAGACCAAGAACATTCGCAATCTTTACCACGCAGGGCAGATCAACGGTACTTCCGGGTATGAAGAAGCCGCCGGCCAGGGCCTTATGGCAGGCATAAATGCCGCTTTAAGGGTTAAGGGGCATGACCCTCTGGTGCTGGGCCGTAGCGAGGCTTATCTCGGCGTCATGATTGACGACCTGGTAACACTCGGAGCCAAAGAGCCGTATCGCATGTTCACCTCGCGCGCTGAATACCGCCTGCTTTTGCGTGAGGATAATGCTGATCTCCGCCTGCGCGACAAAGGGTATGCTCTCGGCCTTGTCCACGAGGAAAACTATAGAGCGTTTGTGCGAAAACGAGATATGATCTTTGCCGAGCAGGCGCGCATTAATACTACCCGTTTGTCCATGGACTCGGAGCAACTAGAAACACTTTGCCGGTTTGGTGTGTCTGATATTCAAAAGGGAACTACGCTGGAGCATTTGCTCAGGCGTCCTGAGATAACCTACGCCGAATTGTCCGCTTTAGATGTTGTTTCACGTGAAACACCGCCCACTGTGCGTGAGCAGGTAGAGATTCAAGCCAAGTATCATGGTTATATAGAACGTCAGCAGGAACAGGTGGATCGGGCTCGCAAGCTGGAGAATACGGCTTTACCTGATAATTTAGATTACTACTCTATCACGGGCTTGACTGGTGAGGTACGGGAAAAGCTGACCAGATTTCGTCCGGACACGCTGGGGCAAGCCTCACGCATTCAGGGCATTACGCCTGCTGCTATTTCTGTGTTGGCTATTGCGCTCAAGGCAAATGCCTGGAAGGTGCTTGCCAAATGAGACTGTTGCAGGAGGGGTTGTGATCGGGAACATGCTTAATCAGAGAGCACAAGAGATGGGCCTGACGCTTTCTGAAGAGAATATTCAGGCATTTGAACAGTATGTTGCTGAGCTTAAAAAGTGGAACAGCAAGGTGAACCTGACAGCCATAACTTCTGATAGTGAGATCGTGGTTAAGCACATCATTGACTCACTTATTTTTGCTGCACACATAAAGGATGGTGAGAGTGTTCTTGATATCGGGTCCGGGGCAGGATTGCCTGCTATCCCCCTGAAAATAGTCAAACCGCTGGTTTCGGTGGTTTCTGTGGATGCGGTTGGCAAAAAAATACTCTTTCAGCGCCATGTGGCTCGCCTGTTGGGGTTTAATCATTTTGAGGCGCTGCATGCACGAGTTGAAAACATGCCGGATGCCGGTACCCGTCGATTTGATGTGATCACATCACGTGCCTTCTCGCGATTGGAACAGTTTGTTGCATTGGCAGCGCCACTGCTTGCCGCGAGTGGGCGCTTGATTGCCATGAAGGGACCTTCTGCAATTGAGGAGATGAAAAAAACAGATGAGCTTATTTCCGGGCGTGGGTTTGAAATATCTGCAATTCATTCGCATAAATTGCCGCTCAACGCGGGAAAACGGAACCTGATCGTAATTACACCCTGTAAAGTGGCTTAAAATGGGCCTTTACGGGAACAAATCAAAATAACGGCTTCTGGAGGCGTATTGCGTCTGGCCCTAGACCATGGGCTGGCTTTTGCGGCTCTATTGTTTTAGGCTAAAATTTGGACGTTTTAGCCGGGACGGCCGATGCAGCGCGGATTTTTCCGTAGAATGAAGTTGCAGAGCAGTTGAATCTGAACTAAAGTGTTAAGATAGGCAGTAAATTATTGCAGAGAGGTGAGCAATGAAAAAAATTATTTGTATCATGGTAATTGCTGCGCATCTTTCCGCCTGCGCCACCTACGAAAGCCGATCAGTATCGTTCAGGCCCCCTCAGGATTACAGTAACTCCCAAGACGCCTCAGGCTTGATGGTTGGTGCCGAGGCCTTTGCCGATCAAAAATTGGCCGAAGAGGCCTTTGGATTTGATATTCATGCTGCCGGGGTCCTGCCGGTCCAGGTGGCTATGGACAATAAAAGTAACCAAGGGGTAGAGGTTGTAGCCGGACAAACCTTCTTGATTGATGCCTCCAATCGTTACTGGAAGGTTCTCACCAACCGCGATGCTGTGGAGCGGGTTGAAAAAGCGACCCAGTCCGGAGCCATAGGTAAAGGGGCTGGTAAGGGTGCTGCTTTTGGTGCTGCTGCAGGTGCACTGCTTGGTTTGGCGATCGGCATCGTATCTGGTCGCAATGTGGGTTCAGCAGTGCTTAAGGGTGGGGTGCTTGGTGGAGCTGGCGGTGCAGTGATCGGTGGTGCCGACAAGGCTGGTGATGACCGGGAGCGACAATACAAAATTGCCGACGATGTTCGCGAAAAGGGAATCGAAGGCAAGGTTATGCCGGCAGATGCCTTGGCAAGCGGCTTTATCTTTTTTCCCGGCGAAGCAAAAACGGCTAAGGAATTGCGGCTGCAGGTCAAATTTCGCAATACCGGCAGGGTTCAAACGATAAATCTGAAGTTTAAGTAATATGCAGGTTCGCATCTATTACGAGGACACGGATGCAGCCGGTGTGGTCTACCACGCCAACTATCTTAAATACTTCGAGCGAGCTCGTACCGAGTATCTCCGTGAACGTGATCTTTCCGTTTCTTCGCTTGCTGCGTCCGGTTATGTCTTTCCCGTTGTGCGGATGGAGATAGATTTCAAGGCCCCTGCGCATCATGACGACATACTGAAGATCATCACCACGCCGAAGCTTGTCACAGCTTCCTCCGTGACTTTTCATCAGCAGGCGATCAGACTGCTTGATGGACGGTTGCTCGTGGATTCAAGGGTGACTCTGGCCTGTATCGGTCCTACATACAAAGCGCAGCGTATCCCCGGTGCTGTCAGGCAGGTGTTGGAGACAGAGTGCATACAGTCGTCATCATGAGCGGAACCGGTGAATGCATAACGGCTGGTACGTCATTATTGTTGGGACTTGCGGCCGGTTTTATCATGCATCGTTCCGATTTCTGCATGGCAGGTATGCTGCGCGATCTATTCCTCTTTCGAAGTACCTTTAAGCTGCGGATACTTTTATTGACAGTATTGGCGATTATGGTGCTGATTGAGGCCGCACGTCAGGCTGGACTGATTTATCTCTTCCCTTTTCCGGGTTTTGGTTCTTCAAGTTTGGCCAACCTGGTCGGCGGGATGTTTTTTGGTGTTGGGATGGTGCTGGCCGGTGGATGTGTTGCCGGAACGCTGTACAAAATGGGGTCGGGGAAGATCGTCAGCGCCGTTGCCTTTGCCGGACTGATCGTGGGAAGCACCCTTTATGCTGAGTTCCATTCCGTGTGGAAATCATTTGCTGATACAGTGAGAATCCTGCCCGGCAAAGTGACTCTGGCCCAGTTTGTCGGCCTGCAGCAGGGAACGGTAATCTCAGTTATTGCGACACTTCTGGCGATTCCGCTGTTCCGCTGGTGGCGTGCCGGAAAACTTGTCAGGAGTTCCGCTGCCGATGGTTACCTGCAGCCTTGGAGGGCCGGTTTGATGCTTGCATTACTGGTCACGGTCTCCGTGCTGATCATCGGCATCCCGCTGGGTATCACCACCAGTTACGCCAAGGCAGGCGCATGGATTGTGAGTCTTTTCGCTCCGGGACATGCCGAGGGTTTAAGCTACTTCAAGGCCCGCGCCTTTGATTATCCCAACCATTTGTTGGGAATTACCTACAGCGGAGGCCCAGGGCCAGCCTGCGACACCATCAGCCTGATTCAATTTCCTTTGATCGGCGGGCTCATTGCGGGCGGATTTTTGTCGGTGCGCTTATTGGGCGAATTCAAAATACATGCCAGGGTACCGCGATCCCAGTATTTATCGGCATTCATCGGCGGTATTCTTATGGGGCTGGCTTCACGTATGGCACCCTCCTGCAATATCTGGCATATACTGGGTGGTTTGCCTGTTCTGGCGATACAGAGCATTCTCTTTATTGTGGGGCTGATGCCAGGAGCTTGGCTTGGGGGCAGGTTGCTTACCGGGATTGTACTGAAAGATTAACACTGAAAGGAACTATCCGTTTGCATCAAAGGTGCCGGATGGGTATAAAATTATATGCAAGTAAAAGAAATTGATATGCGCGGACAGATATGTCCATCGTCATTGCTTATGGCACTGCGCGAGATAAACGCCAATAAATTAGCGCTCAGGTCGGGTGTTATCAGGCTTTCGTTTTTGTCTGACAACCGGGATTCAACGGCGACTATTCCCGAATCCGCTGCAAATATGGGATATGAAGTCAGCGTTATCAAGGAGGCTGATTCTTACCGTATTGACGTCTTTGCAAAACCAGATGAAATGGAAAAAAGGACTGCATGAAGGCATTTATCAACAGGTTTTTTGGGGACTCCGAAGACACTCAACTTGTCAGTGAAAACACGTTTCTCAGAGAGCAGCAGTTTAAACAGGTTGAGTATATCCGAAGAAAAACCAATCAGTTGCTGATGCTGATGGGAACGCTGCCGATTCGTCCGGAAGAGCTCAATGACGATACCTTGATCGAAATTGATCCGATTGGGACGGTTGCAGACGCTTTTGCCCAGATTCTCGAGCATGAGAAAGATCTCAATGAACGCCTGCGTATGGCTCATGACGAGATTCAAGCCATCCTGTCCTCGGTTGGCGTCGGTATCATGCTGCTTGATAGCAGCATGCAGATACAGATGTACAACCAGAAAGTCGTTGAACTCTTTTCACTGAATGAACAGACCTTGATTGGCCAGACCTGTTGTCAGGCCGTGTGCGGCATGTCCACCCTGCCAGCCAATTGCACCTATGCGCGCATACTGGAAACCAGACGGCCCTATCATCAGAGCGATTGGGTGCAGGCCGGAAGGCATTTTGATGTTTCCGGCGTGCCGATAAAAAACCGCTACGGTGATGTCACCCATGTTGTCCTGGCCTACACGGAAACCACCAACCGTGTCGAAACCGAGCGCATTTTGCGCGAACGTGAGCAGATCTGCCTCGATGTTTTCGAAAATATCAGCGATATCGTCCAGTGTGTCACTCCGGATGGTTCTTTTTTGTTTGTCAACCGTGCCTGGCGTGAGACGTTGGGCTATGAACCCCATGAGATAGTCGGCCTGAAGTTTTGGAATATCATTGCCCCGGAAGGCCGTAAAGAATGTATGGAACACTTCGGAATTCTCATGCACGGCACACGCCTGGAAGGCGTGCGCACCAACTTATTGCGTAAGGATGGAAAAGAGATACCGGTGGAAGGGCAAATAAACTGTAGTTTTTCCAATGGCAGACCAATTGCGACCTTCGGCTTGTTCCGCCTGTTGGAACAGGAAAAGGGGAATCCCCTGGCAGAATCATGATGGGAGCTAATCTGGAAATAACTAATTCCGGCCAACGCATTGGACGGGAAGAAGCCCTTCAAATTCTGGTTGATGGAGATCTGCTTGCCATCGGCAAGGCTGCTGACAGAATACGTCGTAAGTTGCACCCGGAAAATGTGGTCACATTCGTTGTTGATCGCAATGTCAACTACACCAACATTTGTGATTCAAAATGTACCTTCTGTGCCTTCTATCGCGATAAGGGGGCGGATGATGCCTATGTGCTCCCCCACGAAGAGATCTTTCACAAAATCGCAGAGCTGGTCGAGCAGGGAGGAACTCAGCTCCTCATGCAGGGGGGGCTTAATCCTGATCTGAAGATCGGCTTTTTTGAAGACCTGTTCCGTGAGATCAAGGTGCGTTTCCCCGTAGTTCAGAACCACTCTCTTTCGCCGGCCGAAGTTACCTGCATCGCCACTAACTCCGGTCTGTCGCCGGAAGAAACCTTGTTGCGACTCAAGGTTGCCGGGCTTGACTCAATCCCGGGGGGCGGGGCTGAGATCCTGGTGGACAAGGTGCGAGGCAGCATCTCTCCCAACAAGATCGGCTGGCGCCAGTGGGCTGACGTAATGCTCAAGGCTGCTACCCTTGGCATGCCCAGCACGGCTACCATGATGTTCGGCAGTCGCGAAAGGCCGGAGGATATAGTTGAGCACCTCTTCCGAGTGCGTGAACTCCAGGACAGTGGTGGCTCCTTCACGGCCTTCATTCCCTGGACTTATCAACCGGGGAATACTGAGCTGGGGGGTACTACAGCCTCGGGTGTGGAGTACCTCAAGGTGCTGGCGCTGGCGCGGATCGTGTTGGACAATGTCTCAAATATTCAGGCCAGTTGGGTCACTCAAGGCGCCAAAATGGCCCAGGTTGCGCTTTTTTTCGGGGCCAACGATTTAGGGGGCACCATGTTGGAGGAAAATGTAGTGGCGGCTGCCGGGTGCAGTTTCCGCATGTCTCAGGAAGAAATGATATCCCTTGTACGGGCTGCCGGATTTCGGGCCGCCCAGCGTACTACCACCTACAGTATCGTCAAGGAGTTTTAGAATTGTCGTCACAAATTCAGCAAGCAGGAGCTTGCGAAATTATTACCGACGCAGAGCGCTTCTCAGAAGTGTCTGCTCTTCTTGGCCGGGAAACAGAACTGGCTGTTGATCTGGAAATGGATTCGCTTCACCACTATCAGGAAAAGGTCTGCCTGATCCAGATATCGACCCGTAGCGAGAGCTGGCTGATCGATCCGCTGGCGCTTAAGGATCTGTCGCCCCTGGCAGCGCCGTTGAGTGATCCTGGCATCCTGACGGTGATGCATGGCGCCGACTATGACATCCGCTCTTTGCACCGGGATTTCGGCATCGAGGTCGGCAATCTCTTTGATACGATGATTGCCTCCCGTTTCCTGGGGCTCACGGAATTTGGACTGGCAGCTCTCCTCAAGTCGCGGTTCGGGGTCGAGCTGAATAAGAAATATCAGAAAGCAGATTGGAGCAAACGGCCGCTCAGTGCCGAGATGTGCGCTTATGCAACGGCGGACACAGCCTACCTGCTGTCGCTGTATGATCAGCTTCGTGGCGAGCTGGCGGAAAAGGGCCGCCTTTCCTGGTTGGAGGAGGAATGCCGATTGGTCTGTCAGGCCCGGGTCAGCGATAAGGAAGGGCCGCTGTTTATATCCTGCAAGGGAGCCGGGAAACTGAAAGGGCGCAGCCTGGCCGTACTGGAAGAACTCTTGCAGTTACGTGACCGCTTGGCCCGGGAATTTGACCGTCCGCCATTCAAGGTAATCTCGGCTGAAACCCTTCAGGAGGCGGCCGAGAAACGGCCCCGCAGCCTTAGTGAACTGGCAGCGGTCAAGGGGATGACACCAGGCCAGATTCAGCGCCATGGAGAAAGTATCCTGAGGGCGATCATAAAGGGCTTGGCCCTGCCAGAGGAAGATCTGCCCCGTTTTCCACGTCAAAGGAAGGAAGAACCGACAGACGGGACCAAAGAACGCCTTAAACGCCTCAAATCCTGGCGCGAGCAGCAAAGTTCCCTGCTCGGACTTGAACCGGGTGTGGTCGCCCCCAACTGGTTGCTGGAAAGTGTTGCCGACGCGTATCCCCTTGCACCTGACGACCTGAACAGTGTGGCGGGGATGCGGGACTGGCAGAAGGGGTTGTACGGAAGGGATTTGCTGGCTGAGCTGGCAGCAGACTGTTAACGGGAGCAGAGCGTGGAACAACCTTATCTGAGTATCGTCATACCGGTCTATAACGAGGAGTCCAACCTTGCACCCTTGATGCAACGGCTTTATCCGGCCGTCCAGGGGACCGGCAAGTCTTTTGAGATCCTCTTCACCAACGACGGTTCGCGCGATCGCTCGCTGGAGATCCTGCGGAGTTTTGTGCAGGAATATCCCGGCGTCAAGGTGATTGAGTTCAATGGCAATTTTGGCCAGCACATGGCTATCCTGGCGGCATTCGAGATGTCACAGGGCGAGATCGTTATAACCCTTGATGCTGATCTGCAGAACCCACCCGAGGAAATCCCGCGCCTGGTGGCCGAGATCGAGAAGGGGCACGACGTGGTCGGCACAATCCGGCAGAAACGGCAGGATTCCCTGTTTCGGCGGTTGGCCTCGCGAATCGTCAACATCACCACCAATAAAATGACCGGCATGCGGATGAGCGATTACGGCTGCATGCTGCGCGCCTATCACCGTTATGTGGTGGACAACATCAACCGCTGCCGGGAAACGACCACCTTTATTCCCGCCTTGGCCCAGACCTTTGCCTCAAACCCGGCCGAGATCGAGGTAGCCCATTCTGAACGGGCCCAGGGCGAGAGCAAGTATTCCTTTTATAGTCTGATCCGTCTAAATTTCGACCTGATGACCGGTTTCTCGGTGGTGCCGTTGCAACTGTTCGCCCTGTTCGGCATTATCACAGCAATTCTGTCGCTGGCCTTTGCCCTGTTCCTGTTTGTCCGGCGTTTTATCGTCGGTGCCGAGGTGGAGGGGGTCTTTACCCTCTTTGCAATCCTGTTCTTCTTTATCGGCATCATTATCCTGGGGATCGGTATTGTGGGCGAGTATGTGGGCCGAATTTATCAAGAAGTCAGAAAACGGCCCAGATTTGTGGTCAGAAGGACCTATGGCTTTGAAGAACAATAAACTGATCGTCTGCGCCTACCACACGGTTGGCTACCGCTGCATCGCGGAACTTCTGCGCCAGGGGGCCGA
>MHXL01000122.1:2609-9139 GCA_001824455.1 Desulfuromonadaceae bacterium GWB2_53_15 | reverse complement strand
AATTCCATACATTTTCGTCTTTTCAACAAGGCTGACTTTGCATTGCTGGCCTTGGGCCGTGTCGAACGGGTAGGCATCGGCGACTCCTACCTGATTTATATTCTGCCGGGTAAGAAAAGACAGATAATTTACGTTGATTATTGTGATCACCGCAACGCTCTCTCGCTGATCCTGACTACGCTTACCGGAGCGCAACAAGGAGTCATGGCGAGCGAAGAAGAGATTGTGGCCGTTGGCCACCGGGTTGCCCATGGTGGGGAACACTTTCGCAATTCAGCCATTATTGATGACCAGACCTTTGCAACTATCCGCAATCTGCAACGGCTGGCGCCGTTACATATCAGCTACAATGTCGCCGGCATAGAAGCCGGCCGTGAGCTGTTTCCCGATATTCCCCACATTGCGATATTCGACACGGCCTTTCATCAGACCATATCGGAACACGCCTTTATCTACGCATTGCCATACGAATGGTACGAACAATATGCGCTCAGGCGCTATGGTTTTCACGGCCATGCCCATCTATATCTTTCACGTAGGGCTGCAGCGTTGCTGGGAAAGCACCCTGCGGAATGCAACCTGGTGACCATCTATCTGGACCGTGGCGTATCGGTCTGCGCCATTCGAAACGGCATCTCCATTGATACCAGCATGGGCATGACCCCGCTCGAAGGTGCGGTCATGGGTACCCGTAGCGGTGACATTGATCCGGGCATAGTCACTTTCGAGATGCACCGTGGGAATTTGTCGGCGCGAGAAATGGATAGCATCCTGAACCAGAAAAGCGGCCTCTTGGGCATAACCGGCAAGCATTACGACCGCAGGCGCCTGGTTCAGGAAGCGCTAAGCGGCAATGAGCGCTGTGCTTTGGCCCTGAAGATCGAGACCTACCGGCTGAAAAAGTATATTGGGTCGTATTGTGCTGCTGTGGGGCCATTGGATGCAGTGGTGTTTTCCCATGGATCAGGAAACGATGACTGGTATGTACGCCAGTTGACCATGGAGGGGATGGATGTTTTCGGGATGCGGCTCGACGTCGAGAAGAACAAGTCATCTGCTTTATGCGACCAGGAGGCCATCGTCTCGACTGCCGACTCACCAACAAGCATTTACATCATCCCAAGCGACGAACAGCTCGCTTTTGCCGAAGATGTCGCCTCAATCCTGAGTGAAGGTTGCATCGACCATGTCAGGCATGCCTATACATTTTCACAGCCCGGCTATGTGCCGAACATCTGCATTGACGTACGAGATCCGCATGACTAAAGCCGGCCGCAGATGCTTTCTGCCCGAATTTCAGGCAACAACCCGTTTGATTTCATTGCACAACACGTCGAAGTTGATCGGCTTGGAAACATAACCGCTGAAGCCCGATTCCAGGAGTGTTTCCCGATTTCCCTTCAAGGCGTGGGCAGTAAGGGCAATAATGGGTGTATGCGTGCCATTGGCTGCCTCCTGTTCGCGAATTCGTTTGGTTGCCTGCCAGCCGTCTATCTCGGGCATCTCAACATCCATCAGGATTACGTCGAACCGCTCCTGTGCATTTGTTTCCAGCGCTATCCTGCCATTTTCCGCAGCAGTCACGGTATGCCCCAGCTTCTTGAGGATGGTCACGGTCAGGTTGCGATTGGTGTCGTGATCCTCTGCCAACAGGATGTGCAGTGAACGCCCCTCCCACTTGAACAGGTTTTTCTGGTCGGCTGCCGCGGAACGGGCACGTTTCACCGGCTGTTGATCAACCATGTCAAATAGCGCCGTGAAATGGAATGTGCTGCCTTGACCCGGCTCGCTTTCAACCCAGATTGTTCCTCCCATGAGCTCAACCAGTTGCCGTGAAATGGTAAGCCCAAGGCCTGTGCCGCCGAATTTTCTGGTGGTTGACGAATCGGCCTGGATGAAGGGCGCAAAGATCCTGTCACGGACCTCGGAATGGATGCCGATGCCATTGTCGGCAACCGAGAAATGGAGCAAAGCACGTTTGGACTCGCACGCCACCTGGTTTACGCTTACACGGATCTCTCCCTTTTCAGTGAACTTGATGGCATTGGCAAGCAGATTAGTGATGATCTGACTGAGTCGATGCGGATCCCCTGAGAGTGAATCGGGGATGCCCTCGCCAATATCGACGGTGTGTTCGAGCCCCTTGGAGCGCAGACTGATCAGGAGCGGTTTGAGTGCCTCCTGAACCAGGGTGCGAGGTGAGAAGATCGTATGGTCAAGCTCGATGTGCCCGGATTCTATGCGTGAAAAATCCAGGATGTCATTGATAATATGCAGCAGGTTGTCGGCCGAGGTCTTGATGACGTCCAGGTACTCCCTTTGCTCATCGTTGTGGGGCGAGCTGTTCAGCAGCTGGGCCAGGCTGACGATACTGTTCATGGGGGTGCGGATCTCGTGGCTCATGATTGCCAGAAATTCGCTTTTGGCCCGGTTGGCCGCCTCAGCCGCATCTTTTGCACTGGCCAGTTGCTCCTCGGCCCGGCGTCGCTCAACCACGTTCCAGAGCCCGTCCATCAAGAGGCGGAGCTGCTTGACATCTTCATCGTTGTAATCGTCGGCCTTGTTCCCCATTCCGATCACCGCAACTATGCGATTATTGCGGAAGATGGGGAGATTCATGTGCCGTACAAGGTATACGTGCCCCTCGGGGTAGCCTTTCTTGTGCTCGTTGGGGGCAAGATAGTTGTTGGTGATGATGGCCTGGCGCTGACGGACCGCCTCCCCCCACAGACCAGTCTTGTCCAGTTCGTAAATCGTTTGCTTTTCCTGGATCGAGCACTGCCTCATTGCCGACGGAGTCCAGGAGTGAAGCGATAGTAGTCGAGTGTCCTCATTATAAAGAAAGATGTAGCCGATGTCGCTCTCGGTCAGCTTGAGGGCCTCCTCCAGCCCAAAATCCAGGAGCGCCTCGTAACTCTCATCCGTCAACCGGTACAGCCTTAGCAGGGAATCCTGTTGTCTCTGCTGAAGGTGTTCCCGTTCCGTGGCCTGCTTGTAGCGGGTGACATCCTGGGATGCCCCGAACAGGCGAAGTTCACCTGGGTTGTCGCCGGCTTCGCAGCAACAGGTATTCCTGATCCAGTGAACTGCCCCGGTCTTGGAAACCAGCCTGAATTCAATCTCAGCACGATCCCCAGCCACCAGCCCTGCCAGGTGTTCGTGAACACGTTGTGCATCATCCTTGTGCACCAATGAACACCAGCAGCCCATTTTGACGAGTTCGTTTTTTGAGTAACCGGTGATTGCCTCTGTTGCTCCACCGATCCATTCTACCCGATATGGAAATCCTGCCCTGCGGATACATGAATGGAAATAGTCGGAGACGAGGCTTGCGAAGTGCCGGTAGCGGTTCTGGGAGATGGTCAGTTGCCTGGCCGCCAGGATGCGTTCGGAAATGTCGCGGCAGGTATTGATGATGAAGCACTGATCACCAATTGTGACCAGCCTGGAGTTGACCTCCGTGGGTATTTTCCTGCCACTACTGGAGAGATGGACGGTGTCAAAAACCGAGTGTCCTGCCTGTTTGAGTTGAGCCAGTTTCATGTCGACATCGACGCCCTCATCGGCCGAATCGATCTGTTGTACCCCCATATGCATAAAATCATCGCGGGAATAGCCGTAACGAGTGCAGCACTCTTGGTTTACCTCCAGGAAGCGGCCATTCGCGTCCAGAATGAAAATGGCGTCTCCGGAATTGTTGAAAATGGCGTGGAACTTTTGCTCGTTCAAGGCAAGAAGTGTTTCGGCTGAACTTTCAATCGGTGAGGTGGAATCCAGAGCCGGATTCGTCATGTAAACCCCCCTGAAGGCTGACAGTGGCACAATTTAAATAATTATACTCAAAAATCGCACATAATCAAGCAGATCGGCAAATTTTTAAGCAGCGAGGCGTATGGTGCTGGCCAAAAAATCAAGGGCAACAGCCGACAAAAAAGCATTGCTGCACAGAATGTAGGCAACTTATGGGCTGTAAACTGAATTGCCGGTACTGTCATTAATGATGTGATAACAAAATCAGCAGGTTATGAATTGGCACGAGCTATGCAAAAGTAAAGGCAAGCAGCACAACAAACAATAAACAGGATTCGGCAAAGGCGCCGCCATACACAGCAATGGGGCGCTTTTTTTATGGCCCCGGCCCCTAAAGGGAAAGTGCGTTAACGAAAATAGTTCTGTCAGAAACCGCAGAGAATTTTCTAACTGGTTAACAAAATCACGAGTGCTCACGGATTGGTGAGCGAAAGGAGCTTCACATGAGACAGATAGCAATTTACGGCAAAGGCGGCATCGGCAAGTCAACCACAACCCAGAATACGGTGGCAGGCCTGGCCTACCTCGGCAAGAAGGTCATGATCGTCGGCTGCGACCCCAAGGCTGACTCCACTCGTTTAATCCTGCATGCCAAGGCACAGAATACGGTTATGGACCTGGTGCGCGAGCGCGGTACAGTTGAGGACCTGGAGCTGGATGATGTAATGAAGGTTGGCTACGGCGATACCAAATGTGTCGAGTCCGGTGGCCCGGAGCCGGGTGTTGGTTGCGCCGGCCGCGGTGTCATCACCGCCATCAATTTCCTGGAAGAGAACGGCGCTTACACGGATGATCTTGACTTTGTTTTCTACGATGTTCTGGGTGACGTTGTCTGCGGCGGTTTTGCCATGCCGATCCGTGAAGGCAAGGCCGAAGAGATCTACATCGTCTGTTCCGGTGAGATGATGGCCATGTACGCCGCCAACAACATCGCCAAGGGTATCCTCAAGTATGCTTCATCCGGCAAGGTGCGTCTGGCCGGTCTGATCTGCAACGCCCGCAAAACCGACAAGGAGTTTGAACTGGTCAGCGCCCTGGCAGCCAAGCTCAGCACCCAGATGATCCATTTTGTGCCCCGTGACAATCAGGTTCAGCGGGCCGAGATGCGCCGCATGACTGTTATCGAATACTCCCCCGAGCATCCGCAGGCCCAGGAATATCGCACCCTGGCAGAGAAGATCCTCAACAACAAGATGCTGGTTGTACCGACCCCGCTGGAGATGGAAGAGCTGGAGGATCTGTTGATGGAGTTCGGCATCATGGAAGCAGAGGATGAGAGCGTAGTGGGCGTGGTAGAGGCTGCGACAGCGGCATAATTATAAAAGCAATCCACCACGGAGACACGGAGACACAGAGGAAGGCAAAGAGTTTCAAGTTTTAAACCATTATAGTATTAGGTTTGATCTTCTCCGTGTCTCAGTGTCTCCGTGGTGGGTTTTGAAAGGAGTTTATGATGTCAGACAAAATACGAAAAATTGAAGGCATTACCAAGGAATCCACCCAGGCCATGATCGATGATGCCCTGTCGGTGTATCCCGAGAAAGCCAGAAAGAAGCGCGCTCCGCATCTGGCGCCCAATGATGCGGCTTCGGGTTGCGCCTCGGTCAAATCCAACAAGAAGACGGTTCCTGGTGTCATGAGTGCCCGCGGCTGCGCTTATGCCGGAGCCAAAGGGGTGGTCTGGGGCCCGATCCGCGACATGGTCCACGTATCCCACGGCCCGGTCGGCTGCGGCTGGTACTCCTGGGGCACACGCCGCAACATGATGAGTGGTATCACCGGCGTTACCAACTTCGCCATGCAGTTCACCTCCGATTTCCAGGAAAAAGATATTGTTTACGGCGGCGACAAGAAACTCAAGACATTGCTGGAAGAAGCCCATGACCTGTTCCCGCTGGCCAAGGGGATCTCGGTTCTGTCCGAATGCCCGGTCGGCCTGATCGGTGACGATATCACCTCGGTTGCCAAGCAGTCGGCCAAGGATCTGGATATCCCGATCATCCCCTGTAACTGCGAGGGTTTCCGTGGCGTTTCCCAGTCGCTGGGTCACCACATCTCCAACGACACCATCCGCGACTACATCATCGGTACTCGCGAATTTGCCGAGCCCGAGAGCCCCTATGACATCGCCCTGATCGGCGAGTACAACATCGGCGGCGATGCCTGGTCGACCAAGCCTCTCCTCGAAGAGTGCGGTTTAAACGTCAAGGCGGTCTGGACCGGCGACGGCGAACTGGAAAAGATTGCCGCCACCCACACAGTGAAGCTCAACGTAATACACTGCTACCGCTCCATGAACTACATGTGCAAGGTCATGGAAGAGAAATTCGGTATTCCATGGATCGAACTGACCTTCTTCGGTCCGACCAAGATCAAACAGAGTCTTCGGGCGCTGGCCGAACTGTTCGACGATAACATCAAGGAGAAGGTTGAGGCGGTTATCGCCAAGTATGACCCGATCATGCAGGCCATCATCGAGGAATACAAGCCGCGCCTGGACGGCAAGAAAGTCATGCTGCTGGTGGGTGGTCTCCGTCCCCGTCACACCATCGGCGCTTATGAGGATCTGGGTATGGATTGCGTCGGTTCCGGTTACGAGTTTGCCCACACCGATGACTACGACCGTACCGCACCGGAAATGCCCGATGCCACCGTGGTCTATGACGACCCCTCCGAGTACGAGTTTGAAAAGTTTGCCGACGCACTCAAGCCGGACCTGA